>NZ_JBEJZY010000017.1:0-90719 GCF_040256935.1 Photorhabdus viridis | reverse complement strand
CTTCTAAATTAAACATGCCTGAGGATCTCCACGATTTTGTTTTCTTTGACAAAAACTTTGATCGTGCCTCAGGCACTTAGTTCCCTTCTTAAGCAAACCTCAGGTTAATTATGAATTGGTCGAAGAGGATATTAACGATCGCCGTTCCCGTTTTAAAGCTAATATTCATATCTCACAACATAAAACACTTTGTGCATCTATGGCTGTTTCTTTCACGGTTTATCCAGAAAAAATGATCAGTAAAAAAGAAGCAGAAATGGCTAACGAAATCACTAAGGCCATTTTGCAGACTCAGTACATAAGCACACAAGCTGTTGAGGAGAATGTGTATGCCTGAAAAATACGGCCAAACTTATAATCTGGCCGTTACTACGCAGGGGCCCCTTTATCCCCCTGCTGAGGTGGTGGATATTCACGGGAATTTTGTCGTGGTCGGTCAGATTCCCTCTGATGATGGTATTCGTTGGGGCTGTGCAATTGTGAATCAGAACAGTCCGTTGCCACCTTATGGACAGGTTGAACCATATCATATTGTTCAGAATCTTGATGCACAGTCAAAGGACCATCTGGCAAAAATAACCTTATATACATTGCCATTACCGCTACCGATGAATAACTATCCTATGATATTTGCTCCAGAGCAGCGACCAGAAGCAGCTCGAGATCAGCGACCAAGCAGGCCATTACATGAAGGATATATTGCTGATTTCCGAACTTCTGACGGACGACGTAAGCTGCAACCTATTACATTGCGGGATTGGATGAAGGCTAAGGGGACTCTGACGGTAACTCTGAGTAAAGACAAGCGCAGTGCACGCTTTGATTTTACCTTTAAGCATCTGGTACCACACAGTGTTTATACTGTTATGAGTCTGCGTGAACGAGATCTGGCTCCTGAGAAACCTAGTCGTCCAGGGCCGCTCGGAATACCTAACGTTTTTGTTACTGATGCTGAAGGGAACGCAGAATATTGGGCAGAATTACCTAATCCATTCCCCTCAGAGGGAAAGGAGCGTAACCGGATTATTAACATTGTCGTTCTTTTTATGAGTTGTCAGCAAAGTTTTGGCGGTGCGATAGGTTTATATGGTTTGGGGGGAGATATCCATGCTCATCTAAAATTACCTACTGCTTCTTTCAGTGAATTCACTACTTTTTAAATAATCACAACACCAAGACAAATAACTATAAGAATGTAATTAAACATATTTTTTAACTAAATCCTATCAAAATATTTATTAGGAGAGTAGGAGCTGTGAATCGAATAGCCGCTTTTTTCGATGTTGATGAAACTTTGATAAAAATGAAAAGTATGTTTCATTTTTATCAATTTTGGTGCCATTGTCGCCAACGTCAGCATGAATATAATGCATTTAATGAGCGGTTTATAACTGCTCTTTCTCAGGGAGCTAAAAGAGAAGAATTAAATCGTATGTATTATCGGCAACTCAGTGGGATTTATATAGATGAGTTGTATCAAGAGGGTGAGAATTGGTTTAATAAATTTTTTAAAAAGGATGAAATTTATATTTCTTCAGCAATAGATGCGTTTTATAAGCATCAGACTTATGGTCATTTAACAGTATTTATATCCGGCTCCATGTTGCCTTTATTAAAGCCATTGGGACGGCATTTGGGAGTGGATGTTATTCTTTGTACGCAATTATTGTTAAATAAAGAAGGAAAACTAACAGGAGAGATAGATGAACCACAAACCATAGGAGAAGGAAAGAAAACAGCATTAATTTCCTTTTCATACAGCCAACATATTGATCTGGAAAATAGCTTTGCTTATGGCGACGATTTTTCTGATGTATCGATGTTAGAGGCTACAGGAAATCCGGTTTGCGTTGGTGATAACACAAATCTGGCCGCATATGCTCGAAGGAATAATTGGGAAATTCTTACTGAAAGTGCCCATATTTATTGAAGAATATTATGAAAATTGAAAAGAATGATAATTATAAAAATCGCACAGAGTAACATATTAGTAAGGAAAATAAGATGAAAATGGGTGAAGAATTAACCGAACATGGTCGCTCTATTATGGAGTCATTAGAGCCAGGTTTGGCAGATCGAGTAACGAGAAGTTTAGCAGAACTGGATGCAGACTTACCATTTTTGATTACTGATTATGCTTTTGGTGCAGTTGTGGGACGTGAAGGTTTGGATCTTAAAACGCGTGAGATGCTCTCAGTAGCCTCTTTGATTACTTTAGGTAATGCTCAGCCTCAATTAGAACTGCATATGCGCGCTGCACTTAATGTAGGAGTCACAGAGAAAGAGTTATTGGAGATTGTAATCCAGATGGCAGTGTACGCTGGTGTTCCCGCCTGCATGAATGGGCTAACTGCGTTCCGTGCAGCTATAGCTCAAAAAAACGCACTGAAGAGTGAAACAAGAGGAAAATCATGAGAGACGTTGTTGTTGTTGCTGCTAAACGTACGGCAACGGGCAGTTTTCAGGGCTCGCTAGCTGATCAACCAGCAACTTTTCTTGGCAGTACGGTCATCCGTGCCTTGCTAGTAGAAAGCGGTGTTGCTGCACGAGATATTGAACAGGTCATTATGGGGCAAGTGCTGACGGCTGGTTGTGGACAAAATCCAGCGCGGCAAGCTGCATTGCGAGCGGGGTTGCCAGTTACTGTCCAAGCTATGACAATTAATAAGGTCTGTGGTTCAGGCCTGAAGGCTGTTCATTTGGGCATGCAAGCGATCCAGAGTGGTGAGGCGGAGATAGTTATTGCTGGTGGGCAGGAGAACATGTCTCTGGCTCCTCACATTCTACCCATGTCTCGACAAGGGATTCGTCTCGGCCACAGTGAACTGAAAGATAGTTTGGTACATGATGGCCTTTGGGATGCTTTTCATCATTTTCACATGGGAGTAACAGCAGAAAATGTTGCAAAGCAATTTAATATAACACGTGCTCAGCAAGATGAATACGCGCTTCTATCACATCACCGGGCTGTTTATGCTCAACAGTCGGGGTATTTCAATGACGAGATTGTTGCTGTTGAGATAGCAGGAAGAAAGGGAGAAACTCTTCGTTTCGTACAAGATGAGGGGCCACGGGAGACTAGTATAGAAAAATTATCTTCTTTGAAGCCTGTCTTTCAGAAAGAAGGGACAGTTACAGCTGGTAATGCATCTTCCCTGAATGATGGCGCTGCGGCAGTGCTATTATGTAGCCGCGAGAAAGCAGAAAGTCTAAATTTACAGCCATTGGCTACTTTGAGCGGCTTTGCCAATACAGGTATTGAGCCCGAGCTTATGGGAGTGGCTCCCATTGAAGCGATACATCAGTGTATATTAAAACAGCAGTGGAAGCCTGATGATGTTGATGTACTTGAGTCAAACGAGGCATTTGCTGCACAGGCTTTGGCTGTGCTTTCTTCGTGTGGTATTCCATCTGAGCGTGTCAATCCTTATGGTGGTGCTATTGCTTTAGGTCATGCCATCGGTGCTTCTGGATGTCGCATTCTTGTGACGTTAATCCATAACTTGAGACGGAACCGTTTGCAGAATGGTATCGCTGCGCTGTGTATTGGCGGTGGTGAAGGAGTGGCTTTGGCGGTCACTTGTTCATAATGAGTAATGAGCAAGGTACTTAAAATAAATCTCTTCTTTCACCATGCTTTTCGTGGGAACCCCCTTTCTTTCAGGTCATAGGTATCTACACATTGTCGAACTGATCCAACACACTTGCAGCTAGCCGGGTCAGTTCCTCATCCATCAGCAGGATAACTATCGGCCTGACTCGGAGCAGTGAATCTGACTGTATTTTTAGCCTTTTTCCGGTTTCTTCATCGATACGCTTCGGTTTGGCCGCTCGCGTTATCGTTATTTGGGCTTCACTCACCGCCAGACTCGCTTTCCCAGCCAATCACATGAATCAATGTCTTGTCCAGTTACAGAGATCTGGCTGATACTGGTCGTCAACGCATCTAAATGCGTTTCCTGGGGAATTTGTGTAGATACTTATGCTTTAGGAAAGGGAGGATATCAAGTAAAGCTAGAATTTCAGGGATAACTTTTATTGATTCAACTAAATCTCGGTTTGGCATAACTTGAGTATTCTCTGTCATTATCAGGTAATCAGGGAGATAACGATTCATCAAACCGTGTTTGAAAAGCAACGGCTACTAATTAAATTTCAGCAAATTACCATTCCAATTACAGCAGTTACCCATCAGATTTTGAGAAAACGGGGGACAGTATATTTCCATTTTCCCAAGCCCCCCTATAAAACAAACAACTAATTATTGTAGATTATTATTTCGCCGGTAATCCCTTAGATATAAACCACGAAGCAACCATTCCCTGCCCTAAAAGTACCCCTGCAATGGTGATAATTATTCCAATAATTTGCGCTAAACTTGGAATATCCCCCATTGCTACTTGTATACCAAGAGCAAAAATTGGAACGAAATTGAAAAATATCGCTGTTTTTCCTGGTCCTCTAGTAGCAATGCCTATATTCCAAAAAAGATAGGCAAAAACGGAACCGGCGATCCCCATATAGACACTCGCCAGATGACTCTCAAGTTTTCCTGAGAATAATGAAGGAACCGGTGATTCAACGAAAATGGCAATAATAGCCAATATCACAGTACCAAAAAGCATCGTCCAACTAGTTGTTTCGAGAGGAGTAGCGCCTGTAACAAACGTGCGGGTTCCCACCGTATAAATTGCCCAACCGAGGCTACCCGCTAAAATGATTAAGTCGCCAGATGCAGTATGAATTGCTTCGCCAGAAAACAATTGACCATTGGTGATAACTAACGCTACACCAAATAGACTAATCGTCATCCCGTACACGCGGATAAGATCTGGAAAACGGCGATTCATTATGGCTTCCAGAATATTGGCAGAAATTGGGGTTGTCGCCATTATTAATGCAGCAGTGACAGGGCTGGAGCTTTGTAGGCCAACGAACAAAGCCCCATTGAAGCCGGCAACGCCAATCGTTCCAAGACTAATGAATGCAAGAAGGTTTTGCTTCAGTACCTTACCGTGAATACCGCCTTTAAGGACCATAAAGATAAAAATAGCTGAGACAGCGAAGACAAAACGTTCAACAGATGCAGTCCATGGAGGTAAGCTGCTGAGAGCGAGTTTTGTTGCCTGAAAATTGGATCCCCAAAAGAAGGTTGCAAATAGAGTCAGAATGACGGCTAGCTGTGGTGTGACCCGCATAACAATGACCTTATTTTTCCAATTGATACCATAATGGAGCATCAAGGCGCATATATGATACATGCGCAGTCGAATTTGTACTGAGAACAAAGCATACCGCTTCTGAAACATCTTTTGGTGTAAGCATTCTTCTCAATTTTTCATCAGGGAAAACACCCGCATTACCTAAATTGCGACGAAAGTTGGTATCGACTTTGTCCACTTGCAACGACGTCACGCGTATATTTCTGGGAAGACCCCACGCGCGTAATCCACCTGTATAGCCCTCTACTGCAAACTTTGATGCTGAATATGAGAGTAGATTCGGATTGTAGTCTACTCCCCATACGGAAGATATATTCACAATATCAGAGCGCTCTTTTCCTTGTAAGTACGGTAAAGCGGCTTGGGTTATTTGAAACATACCTTTTACGTTAATATCAAATGTGTCTTCCCACTCTTCGGGTGACGCGGTAAGTGGATCGCCCCCGTAGCAAATACCTGCCACATTAATCAGTGTGTCTATTGAACCAAATGTCTCCACTGCGGTTTGAATAGCTTGGGTGCAGCTATTGACATCCCGTATGTCGAGCTGAAGGGGGACTAAACGAGCTGAATCGCTGTTACTATCGTGAGTATTAATTGATGTGATGTCTCCAGCAGCTACAGAATGACCTGCTTGCAGGAGATCCTGAACCAATGAAGATCCAATACCTCCACCAGCACCTGTAATAAATATTTTTCTTTTTTTCATCATAATGGCCTCTCATATCATATTAAATAAGTAGACTTAGTCAGGATGGGGATTGGATGTGTGGTGGTTAACTCATTTCCAATTAACTCATCAATGCTGGTCTCAGAGTAAGCAACAAGTACTTTTGACTGCCATTATTTATTGAACGACAATGACAGTCTAAGAATGAACGATTCGACATTCAATATATACAGAGATGACTGTTGATATATTGAATATCAAAAAAACGTCATGCATTAAACTCGTTTACTTTTATCAAGATAATTGTGGCATATATCAAATATGAAAGATGTAGATAATATTGGAATTCAACTTTCCAAAAATGGAAGCAGCATTGAGCAGTCTCTTGTTTGGGATGATATACGTGTATTCTTGGCAGTGGCTCGAACTGGTACCATAAGTAGGGCTGCGGATCTTCTTAAGATAGGAGTTGCAACTGTATCCAGAAGAATTGAACGACTTGAAGCAACTTTTGGGATGCCATTGTTTCTCCGCCATCAAGCTGGTTATCGACTAACAGAAGACGGAACTGAACTTCTGGGAAAAGCGAAAAGTATGGAGATGGTAGCAAATACATTGTTGCTTGAGGCGGATACACGCATGGAAATTTCGGGAAAAGTTCGAATTGCTACTACGGAGACCCTCGCAAACAGTTTAATAATTCCTAGCTTGCCAAGCCTACAGAAAAATTATCCGGATCTAACGTTGGAGATCATGACAGATATTCATACTGTCAATTTACATCGTCGCGACGCTGACTTGGCACTTCGCATAATTAGGCCAGAGAAAGGGCATGTAACTATTCGTCAATTAGGAATCTTGGGATTTGGTCTCTATGGCAGTGAAGATTACCTGGCAACTCATTCATCAGGGGCGCTTAGAGGAGAATATGAAAACGATAACTTTGTTGGGTGGACAGATGATCAATCTCAACTCTTTACATTCAAATGGGTTGAACAAATACTCAAAGGTCGTCCACTTTCTGTAGCCACAACTTCCCTTTCTGCTCAAATTTCTGCTGTAAAAGCAGGCTTGGGATTGGCAGTACTTCCACATTTTGTAGCCAACGCGGCGGGTCTCATATGTGTTTCAAGTAATTTGGGCATAGATCAACCTTTATGGCTGGTAATTCAAGCAGATTTAGCGCATTCCCTCAGGATAAGAAAAGTTGCAGACTTTCTGGCAGATACAGTGTTTCTAAATAGGGAAAAACTTTTAGGGCAAGATGAGACCAAACCTTTCAAGTAATGTAAACTTCATTGACAAGAGTCAATTAGAACAATAGACAGGCTGCTCATTGCAATTTTATTCATAAAAAATTAATGACAGCCTGACTGACTGTGGTATGGTGCGAAATTAAAAATAACAGCGTAAGAAATACCTATACATAGAGGCTGTTTGTTTCCTTATATTAATATTGTTGTTTTATCAATGCACATATAACGAAACATTGCCCGGATCATTAATTTTTTGGAGAAATAGCGAGCAATCTTTGGGTTATATGCAACACATTATCACGATGTTCATTACTACGTATTACCAAATAGATATCAATGTTCAGGCGCTCATTGTCTGACTTATCTAACTTGCGATAACACAGGCCTTCGCGCATTGATACACACATTGACTGTGGCATCAGTGCCATTCCTTTCCCTTTGGCTATATTAGCCAGCATGATCAATGAGTCATCAGGTTTTGGTATTCGTTTCAAGGAAAATGGCAACTGTTGAAAATAGGTTTCGCATTTACCGTAGAAGCTAGAATTAGCTCCACGTGAAAACCAATATAAAGATAGATCAGCTACATCCCTTAATGAAACCCGCTCTTTGAGGCTTGAAGGATGGAAGGATGGAAGAGCTAGCATTAACGGTTCACGATAAAGCCAGTAAAAACTGAATTCCTGTAAATGGCTAAGAGGTTTTTCACCTACTAAAGCAATATCCAGCTTCCCACTTCCTAGCATTTGCAGTAATTGTTTTGAGGCCAACTGATGAGAGGATATTACATTTGTATCGTCTAATAACTTAAAAACAGGATAAACGGAAGGAATGAGGCTGGAATCTAACGCACGTGTGACTCCAATTTTTACCGTACAACTTTCTCTATTTGTTTCTCTAACCAAATGAGCCAATTGGTTTATAAGTTCTCTAGCTTTTTTTTCGAATTGAATGCCCACTTCAGTCAAATAGACTTGATGAGTATCTCGGGTAAATAAAGAACAATCGAGCATTTCTTCTAAGCATTGGATTTGCCGAGTCAATGGGGGTTGAGTCATGAGCATCCGTTCAGCAGCTCGACGAAAGTTTAATTCATGAGCAACAGCGAGGAAGCATTGTAATTGTTTAATTGTAGGAAGTTTTCCATTTAAATAATTCATTTTTATATTTCAACACCATTTTCAATATTTAATAAGATCGACGCGATTATAGTGAGCTGTATCAGCTTAATTTTATCTATGTACTATATTCAAGAGAGGTAATTCCCCCGCATCATTAATTAAAATGCATTAACTATTAAATTAATTCAATGGGTGAATTTACTTAACATGGCAATAGTCGTGGAACAATAAGCTTAGCCACTTGAAGACGCCGTAATATTGCCACTATGATGGGATATATTTTTGTTAATGTTTATGTTCTTAAATTCAATATAATTAGATATTTTATGCTAAATATTTGTGTTTAATTTTATAATTGTAATATATAACCACTAAAACGATCTGATTATCATCTTTCATAAAAAAGTGATTTTGGCGATGACTACTTTTAATTATATCAGTGAGGTACCTGACCCATGCCCTGATATCAATAAAAAACATGAATTAATGGATGTTGTTTTTTTGTCTCTGCGGCTGTTCTGAGTAGCGCTTCTGGTTGGAAATCTATGGGAGAGTGACAATTTGAATGGATTAAACAACACGCGGCTATCAATGTTGAACCGGAAAAAAGAGGAACATGTTATCAGACAATACTGAGTATTCTCTATTTAATATATTATATTTCAATTCCGTATAAATTAATGCGGTGCATTTAAATTTAGCAATGAAATCATTTGGTACAATTGTGAATAGTAGACAGGAATTATTTTATTAAAGATAATGGTTTTTTCTTTGAATTTATCGCCTTAATCTTACTACTTATTTCAGAGGAGATTGGCTAAAGGTAAATCTTAACTAAAATCACAAATTTTAAAATTTTTAGTGGCTGATCTTTCAATTATTGATTTCACTAATTAGAATCAAAATAATCGGATAGGAATGACTCCTTTGTGAGTCATATATTGAAATGATATTAGTTATATGTGGATTGGGGATAAGATATTTCTACGATATTCCATAATTCGACTCGTCATTTCATGTTTTATGCATGGTATCAATACATGGATTAGAATTTTTCTATTCTAGTTTCGATGGTGCAGCTTTATATATACCTAATAATTTATAAAGATTATTCAGCAAAATATTTATTTTCTTTGGTAGTCATTTGACTTTTCTGTCGATATTGGTACAGGTTTTTTGGTTTCGTTTGTTGTTTAATTGGAACTATTTCATTGAGATTATTAGCATTTGAACAAAAGATGAAGTTAATAGCTTCTAAGAAAAAATAAAGTATCTAATGACTATAATTTTATATGGTTAATTTTATGTAAAATAATTATATAATAGAATTCCTACTAAGAATTTTACATATAATTTAAATTGTGTTTTATTGTCTTTTGATATTATTGTGAGTTGTTGTAATTATATCTAAATTGACCATGCAGTTATTTTATATTTGTTTTTTTCAGGGTTGATAAATATCTTTTTGGTATTGGTTAATAGCTGAAAAGATAAAGTAATAGCATTTAATAACCATGATTTTATCTTGTTAATTTTTAAAAAAAGAAGTATATAATATAACTTGTGCTAAGGATTCTATATATACTTTAAATGATAAATTATTATCTAAGGGTATTATGAGTAGTTATTATGATTATGTGAAAATTGCTGGCATGTTGACAATGGTCTTAATGATGCCTGGGCCGACAAATACCCTTTTAGTATTGTCTGGGTATTCACATGGCTTTATTAGCACACTCAGGCTGGTATTAGCTGAGATGTTGGGTTATCTAACCGCAATTAGTCTATGGGGATTATTGTTATCCATAATTCCTCAGACTTTCATATGGTTGATATTAGTTTTAAAGCTTTGTGCTTCAGCATACATTGCTTATCTGGCTTTTAAAGTCTGGCATTTTTCATTAAGTAAAAATGGGGTAAAAGTCTGTTTCAATGTTGTATTATTTACCACTTTGCTTAATCCTAAAGCTTTTGTCTTTGCTACATATGTATTGCCTTTTACTGTGTTCACTCAGTGGGTAGATTATATTTTTTCCATGACGACTTTTGTTTGTGTATTGTTACCTGTCTCCCTGATTTGGACGGGAGTGGGAAAAATATTATATCGGGAAGGGCAGGAAGTTGGTCGTTTAAAACCTAATCTATTTTATCGTTTTGCTTCTTTAGTACTATCTGTTTTCTCATTCTCAATGTTTTACTCCTCAATCAAGGGCATTTTATATCTCTGATGTAATATTGAGATTTGATATTGTTTTCCTATTAGTTTTTCAAAAAAGAAAATTTGTTCAAAAAGATACAAGACTGTTGAATTCGCATTTGATTTTCTCTGCTTTAAAAATTGAGTGAAATGGGTCATGGGATATCTCATATGATAAAAGTCATGACCCAGCTCGGTTATAAATAGGAAATTATTCCATTATCAACGGCATTTCCTCAAAGCGATGGCGAAGAGGGCGATACAGAGAGAGGTTCAACCGGATAACCTTGTTCACCGTTTACCAGCACATTTGCCATTGTTTTGGCAATTTCGTATTCGCCAATAATGACATGGCTAGCCCCACGCTCTGTGATATAGGTAACTTCGTCATCATAGTCAGCACGGACAATAATATTAATATCCGGGCGGATTTCTCTTGCGCTGGCGACAATTTCACCTGCCTCATAACCATTAGGGATTGTCAGTAACAGGGAACAGGCACAGTCCAGGCGCGCCAGTGACATAATATCTTTGCTGGCGGCGTTACCCATGACGGCACTGATACCTTGTTCACCCAATTCCTCAAATTTGGCTCTGGTATTTTCAATAACAACCAGAGGGAACTCATTTTCCTGCAAGCGTTGGCATAGCAGGCTACCAGTGCGTCCGTAGCCGACAACAATAGTGTGACCGCAGATATTGACAGGAATTTGCGTCTCTTCTTCCAGCGTTTCTTCCAATAATTGTTCTTCGATTGTTTCTGTTTTTTCCAGATAACGATCTAGTAAGCTAAACAGAACCGGGTTTAGCATAATAGAAACAATCGCACCAGCCAGAACAAGGTTACGGGCATTCCCGTCAAGCAGGCCAAGTGCAACGCCAAGACCAGCCAGAATAAAGGCAAATTCACCGATTTGCGCCAGACTGACTGAAATCGTCAGCGCAGTACGGCGTGAATGACCAAACATCTTTACTAGCAACATTGCAGCGGCAGATTTACCGATAATGATAATTGCCAGTGTTGCCAATATTTCGAGCGGTTGCTGAATCAGTACCATCGGATCAAACAGCATACCAACGGATACGAAGAATAGAACAGCGAAAGCATCTCTGAGTGGCAGAGTATCCTGAGCAGCCCGGTGGCTGAGTTCTGACTCGTTCAGCACCATACCGGCGAAGAATGCACCCAGCGCGAATGAGGCATCGAATAGTGTAACGGCGCCGTAAGCGATACCCAGCGCGATAACCAGTACGGCAAGGGTAAATAATTCTCTGGAGCCGGTACTGGCAGTTTTTGCCAGTACCCACGGGATTAGGCGGCGGCCAACAACAATCATCAGCAGAATAAACGCGATAACTTTTCCGACGGTAATGGCAAGTTCCATAATTAACTGCCCGGCATTGGCTTCCTGATTACCAAGAATACCAGCCGCCGCAGGTAGTAATACCAGCGTCAGTACCATCGCCAGATCTTCAACAATCAGCCAGCCGATAGCTATCTGACCTCGCTGGCTATCGATCAGTTGGCGCTCTTCCAACGCTCGTAACAGAACGACGGTACTGGCAGTTGACAGGCAGAGACCAAAGACGATACCGCTAAATAATTCCCAACCCAGTATTGCTGATAGCCCTGCGCCAAGTAGTGTTGCGACCAATATTTGCGCAATAGCACCGGGGATAGCGATGGATTTTACTGCCAATAGATCTTTGAGTGAAAAATGCAGTCCGACACCAAACATTAATAAGATAACACCAAGTTCTGCCAGCTCCGGTGCCAGTGATGCGTCAGCGACAAAACCGGGGGTGAAAGGACCCGCGAGTACACCGGCGGTAAGATAACCAACCAGTGGTGAGATTTTCAGACGTTGTGCCAGCATACCAAGCAGATAAGCGAGGATGAACCCGCCAACGAGAGTGGTGATAAGTGGTGTCGAATGCTCCATTAAGACTCCTTCTTACTGAGGCTATTAAATAGAATAGTGAAGAGGTAGGTGTAACCATATTTTATAGGTAATTCGAGGTAAATTCGCTAAAAAAATGAATAAAACATAAAAAAATATGGATTGAAAGGATTAAATTACCCGTAACATCGATTTGTATTGATCTTTTTGAACATTTATTAGGTATATAAAGGTTATTCCCACATAAAAAGTAACTTTTATGTGGGGTTTTTTGGCGATTTTTCTAGTTCTTATCTTCTATATTAGGTAATAGTGCGGTAAATACTCCAAGTAATGGCAGAAAAGCACAGATCTGATAAATCAGTTCAATACTTGTTCTGTCCGCAATGTAACCTAGTACCGCGGCGCCGATACCTCCCATACCAAAAGCCAGCCCGAAAAACAGACCGGATACCATCCCGGTTTTACCCGGAATAAGCTCCTGGGCATATACCAGGATTGCAGAAAACGCGGATGCCAGAATTACACCAATAATCACTGACAATATACTTGTCCAGTACAGAGAAGCATAAGGCAGAATCAATGTAAAAGGTGCAACGCCAAGGATTGATATCCAGATAACGTATTTTCTGCCGATTTTATCACCAATAGGTCCGCCAATGATGGTCCCTGCCGCAACTGCGAATAAAAAGATGAACAGATGAAGCTGGGCGTTTTGTACGGAAATGCCAAACTTGTGCATTAAGTAAAAAGTATAATAGCTGCTGATACTGGTGAGATAAAAATATTTGGAAAATACTAAGATCAACAGAATGGTCAGAGAACTGATCACTGTTTTTCTTGATAAAACTTTAACAACAGGGGCGGTTTTGGCTTGATTTTTTTGGATATGATTTTGAGCCTTATACCATTTACTGACCTGCAACAGCACGACAATTCCTAGTAACGCAGCCAGAGAGAACCAGCCGACGTTGCCTTTTCCATAAGGTGCGATAAACGCAGCCGCCAGCAAAGGCCCGAGGGAGGTGCCAAAATTACCGCCGACTTGAAAAAGAGATTGAGCCAGCCCGTGGCGACCACCGGATGCCATGCGTGCTACGCGCGATGATTCAGGGTGGAATACCGAAGAGCCGGTGCCAACTAATGCAGACGCTAATAAGATTATGGGGAAGCTGTCAGCATAGGCTAGTAGTAGCAGACCTGATAAGGTAAAGCTCATCCCAATGGGTAATGAATAGGGCTGTGGATGTTTATCAGTATAAAGACCTATCAGCGGTTGTAATAAAGATGCAGCAATCTGATAGGTTAACGTGATCATGCCGATTTGCACGAAACTCAGGTTGAATTCTGATTGCAGTAAAGGATAAATCGCCAGAATCAACGATTGGATCATATCATTCAACAAGTGTGAAATACTGATCGCACCAAGAATAGTAAAAACGGTATGCTTGGTTTTTCTTGCATGGGGTGGAACTATGGTGGTGTTGCTCTGTTCACTCATATTAACTGCCAGCCTGTCTTATTTGGGAGTAAGTTCATTGGTTATTTGTTGCACTTATAATATATATTATGCTGATAGTTGATTTTTTACTATCCCAGATAATAGTTTGATGAGATGCTCGAAAAGATGAAATGAATCATGTTCTAATAATCGCGTAAGTGACCTATCCCATAGAATGATCAGTTAATCCCGCCTTGTTAGCTTATGAAGCTGTTTTTGCATGGCAATTCACTAAAAAAAACATGGAGATATACCATGACGTTCTCGTTTAAAACCTCAGCTTGTGCTTTGGTTGTTTCTATGACACTACTTCCAGCACTGGCAAATGCATGGGAAAAAGATAAAACCTATGACATTACTATCTTGCACACGAATGACCATCATGGTCATTTTTGGCATAACGACTACGGCGAATATGGTTTGGCCGCGCAAAAAACGGTAGTTGATGAAATTCGTCAGGAAATCGCTAAAAAAGGCGGTAGCGTATTACTGCTCTCTGGCGGAGATATTAATACCGGCGTACCAGAGTCCGATTTGCAAGATGCGGAGCCTGATTTTAAAGGTATGAACCTGGTGGGCTATGATGCAATGGCGTTGGGTAACCATGAGTTTGATAATCCTTTGCAAGTGTTGCGTCAACAGGAAAAATGGGCAAATTTTCCATTCCTTGCGGCTAATATTTACAAGACAAGTACCGGTAAACGTTTGTTCAAGCCTTATACCATTTTTGATAAACAAGGTGTGAAAATTGCGGTTATTGGACTGACGACTGATGATACGGCGAAAATCGGCAGCCCTGCTAATTTCCCAGATGTTGAATTTCGTGTTCCCGCTACAGAAGCCAAAATGGTAGTTGAGGAACTGAAAAGAAGTGAAAAACCAGATGTCATTATTGCGGCAACGCACATGGGACACTATGACAACGGTAATCATGGTTCCAACGCACCGGGTGATGTTGAAATGGCGCGCAGTTTGCCTGCGGGTTATCTGGATATGATTGTAGGTGGTCATTCTCAAGATCCGGTCTGTATGTCTGCGGAAAATAAAAATTACAAACAAATCGATTATGTACCAGGAACGCCATGTTCACCTGATCGCCAGAATGGCGTCTGGATCGTTCAGGCTCACGAGTGGGGCAAATATGTTGGTCGTGCTGATTTCCAGTTCCGTAATGGTGAATTAAAGCTGACTCACTATCAGTTGATCCCGATTAATCTCAAGAAGAAAGTGCAAAAGGAAGATGGTTCTGCTGAACGTGTTTATTACACTCATGAAATTGCTCAAAACCCGGAAATGATGAAGTTGCTGACGCCTTATCAGGATAAAGGTGATAAACAGCTTGGCATAAAAGTGGGTTTTGTTGAGGGTAAGTTGGAAGGAGATCGCAGCAAAGTTCGTTTTGTTCAGACTAATATGGCCCATGTTGTTCTTTCTGCCATGATGGAGCGTGCTGATGCTGATTTCGCGATTATGAGTGGTGGTGGTATTCGTGATTCAATTGAATCAGGCGACATCACTTATAAAGATGTGCTGAAAGTGCATCCATTTGCTAACACATTGGTTTACGTTGAGATGAAAGGCAGCGAAGTTGAACAATACCTGGCGACGATTGCGAATATGAAAGTTGACTCTGGCGCTTATGCTCAGTTCGTGAATGTCAGCTTGGTTGCTGATGGTAAACGTGTTAAAGAGGTAAAAATTGGTGGTAAACCATTGGAGCCAAATAAAATTTACCGCATGGCAATGCTTGATTTTAACGCTATTGGTGGGGATGGTTACCCACGTATTGATAATTACCCAACCTATGTCAACACCGGTTTTGTTGATGCAGAAGTTTTGAAAGGCTATATCGAGAAGCACTCACCACTGAAAGCGGCTGATTATGAGCCAAAAGGTGAAATTGTTTATCAATAATCCCTGACAACGTGATGAATTGAAAGGGCTGCCAAAATCTGACGGCCCTTTTTTACTGAGATTAACCTTTTGCTATATCGGTAAAAGTACCATTCAGCAAACGACACAGATCAGCAGGCGCCAGTTCAATATCTAATCCCCGTTTACCGCCAGAGATAAATATAGTCGGGAACTGTTGCGCCTGATTATCAATAACTGTTGGCAAGTGTTTTTTCTGTCCTAACGGGCTGATCCCACCGACCAGATAACCCGTGATTTTTTGGGCTATGTATGGATCAGCCATATCTGCTTTTTTGGCTTTAAAGGCTTTGGCGACCTTTTTCAAATCCAGTTGACCTGAAACAGGGGTGATGGCGACTACTAAATTTTTAGCATCACCATTAAGTGCGACCAGCAACGTTTTAAACACTTGTCTGGCATTCAATCCTAACTTCTTAGCCGCTTCAGCACCAAAGTTATGCTCATTGGTATCATGTTCATAGGTATGAAGAGTAAAGTTAACTTCTTGTTTTTCTAATAAAATGATCGCCGGTGTCATAATTTCATTACAGAGGATAATTTTGTAATCTAGGATAACGGATGAAATAGAATTGTGAAATTGATATTCTGGTTTCGGCTCTGTTGCCTGTATACAAATGGGTAATACTCCGAATAATAAGAATAACGAAAATAATAGGTTATTCCTCTTTTGACTGGCCAATAGAAATATTGGCCTTTTTTTAACTTTGCTCTTCCATCAACATCTGAGGCAAATTACCCTCACCATATAAGTGCAAAGCGCCGACAGCGATCAAGTACCGGCCGGCAGGTAATGCCCGTAGGCGCTGATTCCATTGCTTATTACGTTCAGTCATCAGCAGTTGATATATTTCTTCACTGAAAGTTGTTGGTAAAGCATGTTGCTGCTGCTTGGGCTGATAATCCATCCACCAACTTATCATCGTTTGTAAAGCACGAGCATTGGCGTACCAATGGGCTAATGTATCTTCCAGTAGTGGCAGGCCGTTATTCGGTATTTGATTGAGTAACTTAATCTGTGATTTAGCACCTTCCAGTTCGATAATTGTTTTCCCTCGTGCTTTGGCTGCATTCAGTAGCTGATAATCGATACCATAGTGAGGGTACAATCCAAGATTTTGCGCTTGTTCAGCCTGTAAAATTAAAGCGATTTGCCATGAGGGTAATAAATTGAGCCATTCTTCCTGTTGCCGGATTTCATGGCAGCAGCGCTGAAAATCTTGATACATTTCAGAAGATAGACGTTGTTCAATACGGGAATACGATTGAAACTCGTCATCATGAAATGGGAAATATGCCTGAGTAATATCTGCTTCCACGATTAATGTGTCGGCTTGATTAAGCTGTTCCATTAATATTTCTGAAAGCGGAAACATGTTTTCCGTACCCATATGAATACTGCCTACCAGATGCAGATGTCGGCTACCTGTTAGTGTAATATCACAAGCTGGATAAGGATAACGGCGGGATGAGTTCAGCCCCAGCATATTGGTAAGGTATTTAATCAGTCGTCCCATTTGAACTCCAGTTCAGCATTTATTTTTTAGGCTAACTATTTTCAGGTTAATATTACAGCTGTATCTTTATTCATTTCTATTGAATGTTTCTTTACTACTATCAGTATACAAGGATATTTTCCTTCATGGCGGCACTTACCTTTGCCAGCCCTTTAGTAATGACCATAATCTTTATCGATCTGAATGAGAACATTGACGGAGATGTGGTGATTTAATGCAGCGGCATGGATGGACATTGCTGTATGAGAATGTGTTGGGGTGGAAGTATAAGGCATGATCATGGATATGCATTTTTACGATCCACCCCAGTAGCATCAAGCGGACTCATTTCTCTGGTGATTCAGAATTTAGGCTTAAACCTCAGTAATCGGTTAGCGTTACTTACCACCGTAATTGAAGAAAGCGCCATAGCTGCACCTGCTACTACCGGATCTAACAATGTTCCGGTAAAGGGATAGAGCACGCCAGCGGCAATTGGAATCCCTAATGTGTTGTAAATAAATGCGCCCAACAGGTTCTGTTTCATATTGCGCAGAGTTCCTTTGGACAGTTCAACCGCATCAGCCACACCATGCAGACTGTGACGCATCAATGTTATTGCTGCGGTTTCAATGGCGATATCACTACCGCCGCCCATTGCTATCCCAACATCAGCTTGTGCCAGTGCGGGTGCATCGTTAATACCATCCCCCACCATAGCAACCTTGTGGCCTGTCGCCTGAAGCTTTTGAATAACTTCGGCCTTGCCATCTGGTAGTACACCTGCGATCACCTGATCAATACCCGCTTCTTTGGCAATTGCATTGGCAGTCACCGGGTTATCTCCGGTCAGCATCACCAAACGGTAGCCCTGATGGTGTAATCGTTTCAGTGCGCTAAGGGTGTCTTCACGCAATGGATCACGAATTGACAGCACTGCCGCCGCTTTGCCCCCTGTCGCCAGAATAACCGGCGTGATGCCTTTTTCTGCCTGTTGAGCAATCAGGGGATTTAATTCCTGTGTATCAATTTGGTTTTGTTCCAGCAATGCCTGATTGCCTAGCAATAGAGTTGTGCCATTCACTTCTCCACTGATACCCAATCCAGCCAAAGTGTGGAATTGTTCAACTTGCGGTAACTCCAGTCCTTCGGCTTTGGCAAGAATTGCTTTGGCTAATGGATGGTTAGAACCACTTTCCAGTGCGCCTGCCCAAATCAATACATTTTGTTCACTGTATCCATTGAAAGTATGGATATCAGTAATTTGTGGCATACCTTCAGTCAGCGTACCGGTCTTATCAAAAACAAGGGTGTCCAGTGTACTGGCTTGTTGCAGGGCATCGGCATCCCGTACCAGAACCCCGAATTCTGCGGCGCGGCCAACACCCGAGATAATCGACATAGGGGTCGCCAGCCCAAGAGCACAGGGACAAGCAATAATCATCACCGTGGTAATAATGACCAATGAATACATAATTTGTGGCGCCGGACCAACGAAATACCAGATGGCGCCTGCTATCATGGCAATCGCCACAACAACCGGAACAAACACGGAGGAAATTTTATCTGCTAACTGACCAATCTCGGGTTTACTGCTTTGTGCCTGACGTACCAGTTTGATAATTCGTGCTAATGTCGTCTGACTGCCGACTGCGGCGGCAGTAAACAGCACGGCGCCATCCTGCACAGTTGTACCCGCGTGAACGTTATCGCCTCTGGATTTCTGCTGTGGAATCGGCTCACCGGTCAGCATTGCCTCATCTAGCCAGACTTCACCCTGAATGATTTCACCATCAACCGGAACACGATCACCTGTCGTCAAACGCAATGTCATTCCTGGTTTAACATCGGCCAGAGGGATCTCTTTTTCACCATCTTCTGTTACCACTCGGGCGGTCGGTGGAGTTAGATCCAGCAGGCGCTCCAGTGCTTTTGAGG
This sequence comes from Photorhabdus viridis, assembly GCF_040256935.1. NCBI lineage: Bacteria > Pseudomonadati > Pseudomonadota > Gammaproteobacteria > Enterobacterales > Morganellaceae > Photorhabdus > Photorhabdus viridis. The sequence goes on along the minus strand of NZ_JBEJZY010000017.1, from coordinate 71,485 downwards.
CGCGCTGGCGGGCACGTTGTTCCAGAGCATGTCCCAGGTTTATCAAACCGATAATCATGGCGCTGGCTTCGTAATAAAGATGACGGGCTTGTGGTGGAAAAATATCCGGCCACAGGTTGACGCTGATGGAGTAAAACCAGGCGGCGCCTGTTCCTAATGCCACCAGTGTGTCCATTGTGGCACTGCCATTTTTCAGGCTTTGCCACGCGTTGCGATAAAAATGACCGCCGGCGAAAATCATCACGGCAAGTGTGATAATCCCGATAGTCAGCCAGATGTTATGGTTTTCTGGGGTGAGCGCCATATTATCGCCCATCATGCCCCATACCATTACGGGAATACCGACGACTAAAGCTAATGCCGACTGCCAGCGGAAACGGCGCATATTGGCTTCAGAAACTTGTTGCTGGCGCTCACGACGCTCAGTTTCATCCTGGATCAGTTCTGCACCATACCCTGCCTTTTCCACTGCCTGAATCAGTGCGTCAGGTGATGCGCTACCGGTAATCAAAGCGCTGCGTTCAGCAAGGTTCACTCTGGCATTTTCCACGCCATCGACACTTTGCAATGCTTTTTGAACTTTGTTCACACAGCTGGCGCAAGTCATACCATCTAACAGCAACTGAATACTATCATCACTGTCACTGACCAGGAATACATCAGTTTTTTTGACCGGAATAGAAGAGGTTGCCGCTGCCAAAGGTTCCGGTCTGTTTGAAGCAGGTATTGTCAGCGGCTTAGATTTTGGGAAGTTTTGACCGGCAGCCAGTTTTGCGGAATAACCCGCCTGTTCAATGGCGGCAATCAACGTATCGGTATCGGCTTTACCGTAAACTTTAGCGGTTTCAGTATTCACATCTGCGGCGATAACGCCATCTACGGCTTCCAGCGCTTTACGTGCAGTACCTGCGCAATGCATACAACTCAGGCCAGAAAGTTCCAGTTCGACATCAGGCTGGCTGGCAATGGTGGCTTCGTAACCCGCGTCTTTAATCGTTTCGATTAATGATTCAGGAGAGGCTTTGCCAGTTACTTTGGCATAATCAACAGTAATATCTGTTTGCTCTACATCGGCACGATTTTCCAGTGCTTTTTTCACACGGCTAACACAGTGCATACAGGAGAGCCCCTGTAATGTTAAAATAGTGGTATGTGACATAAAAAACCTCCTAACACATAGTGATATAATTATTCTTCACATCGGTATGATAATTGATGATGATATCTACACAGTCCAAGTGAATTTCTGACTTGTTGCGAAGGTTAAACCTTCCCGCAAGGGTAAGGTCAAGGGGAAAAAATGAACATCAGTGAAATTGCCCAAAGAACCGGCCTGACCAGTAAAGCTATTCGGTTTTATGAAGAAAAGGATCTGATCACACCGCCGGAAAGGGGGGATAATGGCTATCGTTATTATCAGCAGAAACATATTGATGAATTAACGCTGTTGCGTCAGGCGAAACAGGTCGGTTTTACGCTTGAGGAGTGTCGTGAGTTTTTAGTGTTATTTCGAAATCCCAATCGTCACAGTGCCGATGTAAAAGCGGCGACGTTGCATAAAGTGGCAGAGATAGAAAAGACGATTAAAGAGTTACAGGAAATCAGAAGTAAATTGTTATCTTTGGCGGAAGAGTGCCCAGGAGATGACGGGGCGGCGTGCCCCATCATAGAGCATTTGTCTGGTTGCTGTTCTCATCACTGAGAATCGACGGGTTTTACTTTCAGTGTAATACCATTAACAGCAATGACTTCTACTTCGGTATTGGCGGATAGTTCTCTATCACAGTGAACTCGCCAGCTTCCATCTGCAAGCTTGATCCGGCTGTAACCATTTTCGGTATCCGCAGTCAGTTTAGCCTGGGTACCGATGAGCTGGTGGTCTTTCTGGTTCAGTGTATCGCTGCCTTTTGACGGGCGGCTACGTAACCAGTAGCGCCATAGCACCGCAGAGAGCAGCGTCAGCGTTGCAAACAGAATACCTTGCAATTCCCAGCCAATTCCTGGTAGTAACCAAGTGATAAATGCAACAACGAGAGCGGCTATACCGGTCCATAACAGATAGCCGCCGGTTCCCAGAAGCTCTGCGATTAATAGTAAACCGCCGAAAGAGAACCAAAGCCAGGTTGTTTGAGCCGCAAGTTGTGCAATCATGGTTATTTACCTTTTTTGCTTTCGCCAATCAGTTCAGCAATACCACCAATAGCGCCCATCAGATTACTGGCTTCCAGAGGCATCATAATCACTTTGCTGTTATCGGAGGCGCCAATGCTGGTCAGCGCATCGGTATATTTCTGAGCAACAAAGTAGTTAATGGCTTGCATATTACCGTCAGAAATCGCGTCAGAAACCATTTTGGTTGCACGGGCTTCCGCTTCAGCAGCACGCTCACGCGCTTCTGCCTGAAGGAATGCGGATTGACGTTCCCCTTCCGCTTTCAGAATCTGAGACTGTTTTTCCCCTTCGGCTTTTAGAATCGCCGCCTGACGGATACCTTCCGCTTCCAGAATATCAGCACGTTTGGTACGTTCTGCTTTCATCTGGGCGTTCATGGCAGAAATCAGTTCCTTCGGTGGGCGCACATCACGGATTTCAATACGGGTAATTTTCACGCCCCACGGGTTAGTGGCTTCATCAACAATATGCAATAGACGGCTATTGATGGAATCACGCTGTGACAGCATTTCGTCCAGCTCCATTGAACCCAGAACGGTACGAAAGTTCGTCATAGTCAGGTTGATGATGGACAGCTCAAGGTTGCTGACTTCATAGGCGGCCCGAACGGGATCGACAACCTGAATAAAGCAGACTGCATCAATAGTCACATTGGCGTTGTCGCGGGAAATCACTTCTTGTGAAGGAATATCCAGCACTTGCTCCATCATGTTAATTTTACGACCAATGCGATCGATAAAAGGGATAATAATATGCAGGCCCGGTAATAAAGTCCGGGTATAACGGCCGAAGCGTTCTACTGTCCATTGATAACCCTGTGGCACTGTTTTTACGCAAGTAAATACAATAACTACAGCGATAAATATCAGAATAGGGACGGCGCCAAAAGCAAATAAGTCCATAGCAATTCCTTAATTAAATAAAATCAGTAAAGCAGCGAATAAACCTGGCGACGGTATTTTGAAGCCAGAGCGTTACCGGTTCCCATTGCAGACATAATATCCATCATTGTTTTCCGTACCGCACCGTTGGCAGCGGAAAGATCCTTTTTCAGGAAGCTCAGTAATAATTCCAGAGCTTCTTCATTGCGGTTGACTTCGTGCAGCTTCAGAGCGAGCTTAACGGCCAGTTCTGCATTTTCCGGTTGCATGGCGAATTCTTGTTGCAATTGCTGGATTTCCGGTGTATCCGCCGCTTGCTTTTGTAACTCAATTTGAGCCAGTAAACTATGATAATGAGAGTCTTGATCCTGTAATGGAATAAGATTCAGAATTTCCTGAGCTTCTTCTATATTATTGAGCATAATTTGCACTTCGGTCAACATAAGTGCAATTCCACTATTTTTAGGGGCTAAGTGCCAGGCTTCTTTCAACAGAGGCAGTGCTTCCAGCGGTTTTCCTTCCGCGATAAGTTCTTCTGCCTGAGCAGCTTTCAATTCTTCCGGTTTGGGTAATATGCGGGAAAGCATCTCTCTAATTGCGTTTTCAGGTTGTGGCCCCTGAAAACCATCTACTGGCCGGCCTTGTTGCAACATATAAACAGTAGGAATGGCCCGTAAGCCAAACTGTGCGGCGACCATTTGCTCTTTATCACAATCTACTTTTGCCAATATAAATTGATCTGCATATTCTGCTGCCAGTTTATCCAGAATGACGCCCAATTCCTGACAGTGGGGGCTATGTTCAGACCAGAAATAAAATAAAACAGGTACAGTCATAGACTGTTCAACAGTTTGGTGCAGGTTACTTTCGTTAACGTTAATTCCAGAAGTCGTTGGTAGCATATAATTAGTCTCTTAAATTCGATTGTCGCAGAGTAATATTAAACAGATGAGGTTATTTTCCTAACTTTCAAGTTGTACCGCTCTGTTTACTCAGTATTTTGTCCATTAATCTTCCCGGCAAAAACCGGCGCATAATAGTGACAGCATGGGTTATCCAAGTAACTGGATAACGTAATTTAGGATTCGGACTTTCCAAAGCATGAATCAGTTTGCGCACAACGGCTTCGGGTGTCAGGGTGAAATGGCGGGCGATCCTGGAATTTACGACGGGTTTATCGCGTTGAGTTTGATTCACATTTTCTGCAAAACGTGTTTTTATTGGGCCGGGTACAATCAAACAAGATTTAATTCCTGTTCCTGCCAATTCCATTCTTAATGCGTCTGACCATGCTTCCAAAGCATATTTACTGGCAGAATAAGCACCGCGGCCTGGAGTTGAAATCAGTCCCATGACTGAACTGGTTTGGATAATACGGCCTTCACCATGAAGCTGCATTGCCGGGAGTAATAAACAGGTAAGTTGATGTGTACCAAACAGATTGGTAGAGAATTGGCGTTCCAGTTGTTCACGGCTGATGGTATTTAACGGGCCATAAATACCAAAGCCGCCATTATTAAACAGTCCGTAAAGGCGGCCATTGGTTAATCGGATAACTTCGGCAGCGGCACGTTCGACACTGATTTTATCGTCAAGATCCAATGCGATAGGTTCCAGCCCCAATTCGCGCATATGTTGTAAATCCTCGGGCTTCCGGCAGGCTGCTAATACTCGGTAGCCCCGTTGATGGAGTGTTTTGGCCGCCACCAGACCAATCCCACTGGAACAGCCGGTGATAAGAACTGACTTTTGCATAACTTTACCTGCTTATAGACATCTATTTGTAAAAATTGATGGTTTACTACTTAAGAATGATTAAGGTGTACTAATAATATGTCAGATATCCAGTCGGCGATAAACGGTTGAGCGGCCAGATTGGGATGTAATCCATCCTGTTGTACCCATTCTGGTTTAATAGCGACTTGTTCCATGTAAAACGGGAGCAGGAGAATTTGATTGTGTTCTGCCAGTTTGGGGTAAATCTTGGCAAAAGATTCGGTATAACGGCGGCCATAGTTTGGCGGCAGCCGGATCTGCATCAATAAAGGTTGAACATTGGCTTGTTTCACTAAAGTGATGATCTGTTGCAGATCCTGTTCTGTTTGTTGTGGAGGAAAACCGCGTAATCCATCATTGGCGCCAAGCTCTATCAGGACCCAACGGGGTTTATGTTGTTTAAGTAATTCGGGCAGCCTTTCAAGGCCCTGAGCTGCGGTATTACCGCTGATGCTACCGTTGATCACAGTGATATTATTGCCGGATTTCTGCCACTTTTTGCCCATCAAAACAGGCCATGACTGTTCAACCGGTAGATGGTAACCAGCGCTAAGGCTATCACCCAGAATCAAAAGGGTATCAGCGGCAGTCGTTCTGGCGCTGAATAGCACCACCAGTAAAAGGAAGGGTAAATGGTAACGGGGAATATTCTTGAAGTTCAGCATCTCAGTAAGCACGTTGGTCAGGGGGAACATAGAATCACTATATTGCAGGGAGTCGGGTTGGTTGTCGAGCCTGCACAGACGATTGCTTTAGTGGGCGAATCGGGTTCGGGTAAATCTACGTTGCTCGGTATTATTGCTGGGTTGGATGATGGCAGTGACGGCGAAGTTCGGCTGCTGGGGCATAATTTAAGCCGAATGAATGAAGAACAAAGGGCACAATTGCGGGCTGAAAATGTCGGTTTTGTTTTTCAGTCATTTATGTTAATTCCGACGTTAAACGCATTGGAAAATGTCCAGCTTCCGGCTCTATTACGTGGTGAGTCTGAAAATAGCAGTAAGAAACGGGCGGTTGAATTACTAGAGCAATTAGGATTGGGGAAGCGCTTGAAACATATGCCGGCACAACTTTCTGGTGGTGAGCAACAGCGGGTGGCGTTGGCGCGGGCATTCAGTAGCCAACCTAAAATTTTGTTTGCTGACGAACCAACCGGGAATCTGGATCGGCAAACGGGAGATCGTATTGCAGATTTACTGTTTTCTCTCAATCGTGATTACGCCACAACATTAATTCTGGTCACTCATGACAGCCAGCTTGCGGCCCGCTGCCAACGTTGCTTGCGGTTGGTCGATGGTAAATTGAGGGAAGAAAAATGATTTGGCGCTGGTTTTGGCGCGAATGGCGCACTCCTTCTTTATTGATTGTCTGGTTATCTCTGACGCTGGCTGTAGCTTGTGTGCTGGCATTGGGAAGGATCAGTGATCGTATTGATCAAAGTGTTCATTACCAGAGCCGAGATTTTCTGGCGGGTGATTTAGTTCTGCGTGCCTCTTACCCGGTAGATGAAGGGTGGTTACAACAGGCGGGAAACCTTGGGCTAAAGTTGAGCCGCCAGCTCTCTTTCTCCACAATGACTTATGCCGGGGATATTCCTCAACTTGCCAGTGTCAAAGCTGCAGACAGCTACTATCCATTATATGGTGAACTGGAAACCCATCCACCGGGTTTGAAAGCAGAAAAGGGCACGGTGCTGGTAGCATCTCGTTTGCTCGAACTGTTGAAAATTAAAGTTGGCGATCATCTGGATGTGGGTGATACCACGTTAAGGGTGAGTGGAGAATTAATTCAGGAACCAGACAGTGGCTTCAATCCATTTCAGATTGCACCGCGGATTTTGATCAATCTTGATGATGTGCAATCCACTGGCGCTACTCAGCCTGGCAGCCGCTTGACGTACCGTTATATGTTTTCTGGTGATAAAGAAGCGGTTTATCAATATCAACAGTTAATTGATCCCCTACTTAAGGCCGATCAGCGTTGGTATACCTTGAAGCAGGATAGTGGTGCGCTGGCAAAATCTATTGATAGGGCGCAGCAATTCTTGTTGTTATCGGCTTTGCTTACGTTATTACTTGCTGTCGCGGCGGTAGCCGTATCAATGACTCACTATTGCCGTAGCCGCTATGACTTGATTGCGGTGCTTAAAACACTTGGTGCGGGACGTTGGGCGTTACGTAAATGGGTGATTGGTCAATGGCTGGTGATATTGAGTGCGGCAGCGCTAGTGGGAACGCTTCTTGGATTGATGTTTGAATACCTGCTGGTGCAGATTTTGGCGCCTATGTTGCCGAAGATGTTGCCGCAAGCAGGATTCTGGCCGTGGATATGGGCGTTAGGGGCATTATCTGTTATCGCTTTGCTGGTGGGGATACGTCCGTACAAACAGTTAATGGCAACCCAACCATCAAGGGTACTGCGTGATGATATTATCGCGCCCATCTGGCCGTTGCGCTATTACCTGCCATTGGTGGCGTTGGTGGTGATTAGCGGGCTCAGTCTGCTGGCTGGAACTAAACCTATGCTATGGGCGTTACTTGCCGGCATGATGATTGTTGCGGTATCACTAGCCGTACTCGGTTGGGGAGGATTGTGGTTATTGCGTCATCTGAAATTCCGCCAGCTCAGTTTTCGTCTGGCGGTTAACCGATTACTGAGGCAGCCATTGCAGACGGTAACTCAATTGGCGGCTTTCTCTTTATCATTTATGTTATTTGCTTTGTTGTTGGTAGTCAGGGGAGATTTGCTTGATCGCTGGCAACAACAACTGCCAGCGGACAGCCCAAACTATTTTCTGATTAATATGACTGGGCAGCAAATTTCACAGGTAGAAAATTTGTTGGCTCAGTATCAGGTTAAACCGGCGGAATTCTATCCGGTGGTATTGGCCCGTTTGACGGAAATTAATGGGCAATCGGCGATAACCTGGGCAGATGCCAGAGAACCGGACAGCAACACTGTACGACGGGAATTGAACCTGACATGGAAAGAGGAATTGCCGCCATTTAATACCTTGGTAGAGGGAAATTGGCCACCAAAAGAGGATGAAGTTTCTATTGAGAAGGGAGTTGCTGAACGTTTGGCAATCAAAATCGGCGATAAACTGACATTCAGTGGCGATACGCAGCAATTCAGCGCCACAGTAAGCAGCATCCGGCAGGTAGACTGGGAAAGTTTTCGACCGAATTTCTTCTTTATTTTCCCAAAACGGGCATTGGAAAATCAGCAACAAACTTGGTTGACCAGTTTCCATTATCAAGGGGATGGTCGATTGCTAACCCGCCTTAATCGCCAGTTTCCAACATTGAGCTTGCTTGATACTGGTGCAATGATTAAGCAAATTCAGGGTATTTTGCAGCAGGTAGGCAGGGCGTTGGAGGTTATGGTTGGGCTGGTTATGATATGTGGCGCATTACTCCTGTTGGCACAGGTTCAGGTAGGGATGCATCAACGACAACTTGAGCTGGTGGTTTACCGTACCTTGGGAGCCAGTAAGTCATTACTGAGCCGTACTCTCTGGAGTGAATTCGCTTTGCTTGGATTAATGGCGGGTTTTACTGCGGCATTAGGTGCTGAAGTTGCGCTTTGGTTGTTGCAGACAAAAGTGTTTGATTTTCCATGGCAACCAGAGTGGCAAATGTGGCTCTTACTGCCAATCATCAGCAGCCTGTTACTTTCGTCGTGTGGTAGTTGGCTGGGGATCAGGTTGTTACGGGGAACGGGATTGCACCGGCGGGTTCAGGGGTAAAAAGGCGATATTTGTAATATCCGGGGAATGGTAAGATCGCCGATATGGGTGAACCCATTCCCAGGGAGATAAGCCATATTATTTGCTGATCTGTTTATCATTGTTTAAGCAAATTCGGCTCTAAGTTGTGGCAGGATTTTTGCGCCGAAAGTCGTGAGACCTTCGACATAATCAGGGAAGATCAACATAACTCCATCCAGATCGCATTCACGCAGCAAATCTGACAATTGTCTGCGACAAGTTTCTGGGTTGCCGATAGCCGTGTGGGTCATAAAAGCATTTTGGGATCGTTCAACCATAGCATTGCTTTTTTCACCAACATCGACGCCAAAACTATGCATCATGCTTTTAACTGCGCCGATATCCAGTCCATCACGATAGAACTGAGCCAGAGTTTCAGCTTTTTCATCTGTTTCGGCGCAGATAATCGTACACATACAAAAGGTCTTGGTGGTTGTACCGTATTCTGCCGCAATACGTTTGGCCGTTAGGCTTATTTGCTGTGTCTCTTCTTCATCCTTGCCGCCAATGAAACACACATCAGTATTACGTACACTAAAGCGTAGCCCACGTTCGGATTGACCGGCGCAAACCAAATAAGGACGTGGAACGGAAACAGGTTTAGGTTCAGAAACACAATTCTTCAAATTAAAGAACTCTCCTTGATGATCAACTTGCTTTTCGCACCAAAGCCGTTTGATTAATTGGGTCCACTCGTCAGTCATTGCATAACGTTGATCGTGATCTAAATCACTATCCCATTCTCCCATTTGTTCAAATTCGTCTTTGAATGAACCGGAGACAATATTCAACCCGGCGCGTCCATGGCTAATCTGATCCAATGTGGCAATCATCTTGGCTGTCACAGCAGGATTATGCAGCCCGGCATGCATGGTCGCGATAAGTTTGGCATGATGAGTCACTTCGGCAATGCCAGCCATCATCGTGACGGATTCCAGCGAACAACCCCAATGTTCGGTCTCACCGCCGAAACCACGCCATTTGCTCATGGACATAATGAAGTCCAGTCCGATTTGATCAGCCAGAATAGCGGCTTCACGGTTTTGTTGATAAGAAGCATCCAGTGGTGGTGTATTTTTAGAAATAATCCACCCACCTTTAGCTATGGGCAGGAATACACCAAATTCTTTTTTTGCCATCATTAATTCCTTGTTTTTATATTGTAAGGAATACCTTTTCAGGTCCATTTTTGTTTTTAAATTCAGTTAAGCAAAGTACTGTTATCAGAGTGTTTCTTCACTATTTGTGAAGGTGGTTGCATCGTGAATGTGATAATCAGAATGGTAAACACGGGTATGGCAATAATGAAGAATGCCGGTGTAAAACTACCGGAATAATCTTTAATCGCGCCTACCAGGAAAGGAGCGAAACACGCGACAGTGGAGATCAGATTCACCACTGAGAACAATTCCAGGTAAGGCTTACGCCCAAAATAATTGAACAGTAATAGGCTGGATGCCAGAAAGGTCATGCCATAACCGATGCCAATACATAAAGTAAACAGGATTAAAAATGTCCATGAAGAGGCAGCACTGAGTGCGATAAGACCACAGATAATTATCGACAGACTACCGATAAGAAGCTTTTTGGGATCGAGCCATTCACCAACAGCTCCCCCGGCAAATCTTGAAAATGCATTGATAAAAGCCAGAATACTGAGTGATGAAGCGGCAACAGACTCGCTGAATCCGTTTTCGGTGATATGGGCTACAGCAAAACTGTTAACGGTTATTCCGCACAATAAGAAAGAGGTATAAGCTGCCGCAATGGCATAGAATTGCCAGGTTTGCAGTGCTTGCCGGGCATTCCAGATTTCCTTGGTGCGATAGATGCTGGAAGGGGTTTGATCTTGTTGATTTTTACTGACTTGTTCAGCATGGGCGCTTTCCTTTTTGCCTTCGCGCATCACTAAAATAGTCAGCAGGCTGAACAGAGCCAGTAATACGCCGGAAATCGCCCAGTGCATACGCCAGCTTCCCCAGAATGCTGTTGCTAGGAAATAGATCCATGGACCAAGCACGCCACCTAATCCACCAATGGTGAAATAGATACCAAAGGCCAGCGACTGTTTTTCAAAAAGCCGGCTAATGACATAGGTTCCGGGAACGGTAGCCATAAGGCTAAAACCGATCCCCAGCAGCGTTGTGCCGGTGAAATAGGCGGTAATACTGTGGGTGTTGTAGAGGATGTAAAAACCGGTGATGAAGATTAGCGTACCGATCAGCAAAGTGGTCCGGACACTCGTATGACGAATAAGCATCGCCGGAAAGTAACTGGACAGCCCACATGACAGGCCAAGTAAAGTGAACCCCAAACCTGCATCAGTCCAACTCCAGCGTAATTCCTTGATCATGCTGGGTAACACAACGCCCAATGAGGTAAATGTCGTTGCGGTGACCAGAAAATAAACCAGACCCAAAAGTATCAGCAGGAGCCACTGATAAGTACGTCCGAACCTGTTGTGTTGAATGGGCATCTTGACTCCATAATGGATAAAGGTCATCAAAAATTTCTGATATTTTATTTTGATATCAGAAAAAACTATATCGAATAAAGATCCCGTAGCTAAATTGATCCGTTCGATAATAAGGAGTATCTTTTATTTTGTATTTATTTTTTATTGGGTTCAGGACAATGCCAGTCCATAAGTGACCTGGTTGATTACCTAGGAATTTTCCTAAATCATAGTGCAACTCGGGTTTGAAATCGATAGTTTTAGGTTGTCCATGTAAGCCTAATGTATAATCAAAAGTTCCGACAACCCGGAAATCGCCTAAACGATTATTGAAGGGAATTCCGTAATCAACATGGATTCGCTGATCATTCCAGCTCCCTTTGTCATTATTCTCAAAATAAAAAATTGTACGTAACCAGCTAATCCAGCCTGCTTGCCAATCAATGCTGATACCTGGGAAGTAGTCGTAATTCATACTTTTGGTTTTAGCAACCCATTGAGCGAACAGAATATCTTTTAACGGCCCAAAAGAAATGTCATGACCAGTCACTTTACTAAAACTCACTCTTGGTACAAGTTTATAATAGTAGGTGCTTTTATCACCGGTATAATCGCTTTGCAGTGAATTTTGCCAAATACTATAGACGTACATATCTCCGACACTGTAGTCACCAAAAGCCTCTAAAATGGGTGAAATCGTTTTTCTGGGATCGACCCGGTTTTCAAATTGCATATAAAGGCTGGAATCAACAGATTGAAAATTAACAAAATCACTTGCCTGAGCTTGATTGATTGCCGGTAGTAATAACAATATTGAAGATAATTCTGTCTGTTTCAATCTGGTGCTGATCCAATACCAAGCCATTGCCAGATAAGCGGCACAAGAAAATGGAGAAGAGAGCCCTAAAGTGAAAAAAAACTGTGGGCAGCTTTTAGGATGGCGGGCTTTCCTGGCAAGTAACACGAGGGTTCCCCTTTTCATACGTTATCGGACTAATAATAGCGATAGCATTGATCTAATGAGTCGGTTTTGTCAAAGGAAGATTTGATTTTATTGATGAATGGTGAACTGTATAGAAAAGATGAGATTATTCTAACTTTAGTTATTTTTTAGTATCGCTAATATATTGATTATTTAGTTAGCGATGTTTTTTTGTTTAACTTTCTGTTCCAGATCGGAAAGAATATTGTTAATTTATTGTTGCGTGGGAATATTTATGTAATTGTGATTTAGGTCACTGAATTTTATGGTTTTATTTGTAATTAGAAATAGTCATAGAAATGACAACAATGAATTAATACTTTCTATATCATAGTGGAATTAAGGTTAGTAGTGAATTAGTATTTAAATATTGTAAATTGCCATGTGAAATATTTATATGTTTTATAATTGTCATTAATTTAAATTACAAATCTTATTTTGTATTTAGTTGTTTGTTTAACAATAAATGCTCATAAGTTTAATATAAGTAAAAATCACTATATTAAGTAAGTAAATTTTTATTTGTGAGGTATTTATATATTAAAATCATAAACATATAAAAACTTGGCAAAATGATCCGTAAAAATACCATTAATAACTCTTTACCAGAAATATATTTCAAGATAACATAAAAGTTATTATTCAATGGTTTTTTTACTTAATATAATGGGGTTGTTATGTATACTGGAATTGTACAAGGAAAAGAAACAGTATTATCTCTTGATAAAAGAAATGGATTTAGTACGTTAACGGTAAGTAATATTAACCACTTCTTTGATGATGTTTCTGTGGGTGCGAGTATTGCTATTAATGGTACGTGCTTGACTGTGACACAATTTAAAAATAATATTGTTTCTTTTGATATTTCAGATTTTACTGCTGACGTGACCACATTAAAGTTTTTAGGTGTGGGAGATAAAGTTAATATTGAAAGATCACATCAAATGCATAAAGAAAATGGCGGACACAGTCTGTATGGGCATATTGAAGGAGTAGCAAAAGTCGTTGATTTTATCGAAAATGGAGAAACCTATCGATTAATTATTAGCATTCCTGGAGATAATATAAAATATTTTTTCCACAAAGGTTTTATCGGTCTTCATGGTTGTAGTTTAACAATAAATGGCATAAATGAAGAAAATAAAACCATAGAATTGAATTTAATTCCGGAAACATTAAGGGCGACTAATCTTAGTGATATTAAAATTGGCGATTTACTGAATTATGAAATAGATCAAACAACGAGAACTATTGTGGATACGGTAGCCAGAGCGATTAATGCTAATAAATTAACACAATAATCAAAGGAATATAAAAGAATTCGGAACGGATGGGAATGTGGAGCGATAAATTATTTTATTTCCGCTTCCACATTTAATTCCTGGCTATTAGCTGATAAACAGCTAATTTAATTTTTCCTGCACCCACTCCAGACCACTCTGATATTCAGGTGGCAGCATTGGAATTAGTTTTTGCAACGTATCTTTTAATTCGTTTTTATCTGAATGAGAAAGATTAAGGTGACCGACCTTACGCGCTGGACGAACTTCTTTCTCATACCAATGCAAGTGTACCAATGGCAAACTGAGCCATTGATTATTGACACCTGTGCCAATCAAATTAACCATGACTGATGGTGCGGTAACTTCTGGTTGAGGCATAGGTAAATCCAGAATAGTGCGAAGATGTAATTCAAATTGGCTGATGGAAGCACCGTTCTGAGTCCAGTGACCACTATTGTGAACCCGAGGAGCCAGTTCATTAATCAGTAAATGATCATCGACGATAAAACACTCCATTGCCATTACGCCAACATATTTCAGCTCGTGCATAATGGCTGACAACATGTTCTGGGCTTGCTGTTGTAAATGGCAGTTTTCCTGAGGAAAGGCAATACTGGCCCGCAGAATGCCATCTTGATGCAGATTGTGAGTCAATGGATAGAACACACAATCGCCACTTTCATTGCGTGCACCTACCAATGATACTTCACCAGAGAAAGGAATCGCCTGTTCGGCAATGCATTCACCATAAATATCGGTCGGTAACTCTGTTTCATCTCCGGGGCGGATGCACCATTGTCCACGGCCATCGTAACCGCCGATACGGCGTTTAACGATGACGAAATGACCAAGTTCTGCGAATAGTTGCGGCCATTGGCGGATATCAGACAGTAATTGCCACGGAGCAGTTGCGAGCCCAAGGCTATCTATTAATTGCTTTTGTGGCAGACGATCCGCCAGGCGGGGAAAAATATCCCGATTAGCAAAAGCCTGATGACGGGCGAGTTCTTGGGTAAGGGCGGTTTCCGGCCAGCGCTCAATTTCGGCGGTGATAACACTATTTTGGTAAGGAACGGCTTCGGGTTCTGCATCCAGGCCAACCGGATAAACCGTGATACCTAAAGGCTCGCCCGCTTGACGCAACATCCGGCCGAGCTGACCGTTACCTAATACACAGACTGGCTTCATGCTTCCTCCCGTGGATCGGGATTATCGAGTACATCCTGAGTTTGTGTTTCACGCCAACAGGTAAGGCGTTTCAGCAAACTTTTATCATGACGAGCCAGAATCTGTGTTGCCAGCAAGGCTGCGTTTGCTGCGCCAGCTTTCCCAATCGCAAGTGTGCCGACGGGAATACCTTTTGGCATCTGTACGATTGAATAGAGGCTGTCTACACCATTAAGTGCCGCACTTTGTACGGGCACGCCCAGAACGGGTACCAGCGTTTTAGCCGCCAGCATTCCGGGTAAATGGGCAGCGCCGCCTGCGCCAGCAATAATGACATCAAAACCATTTTGTTCAGCTTGTTCGGCAAAACTGAATAGCTTATCTGGTGTACGGTGGGCAGAAACAATTTCAACATGGAAGGGGACATCAAGAGAGGTGAGAATATCCGCCGCGTGCTGCATCGTCGCCCAGTCGCTTTTGGACCCCATAACGATTGCAATTTTGGCGTTGTGTTGAGTTGTTCCTGCTGAATCAGGCCGGGCAGTCATAAATCAAATGCTCCTGTGTTTTAACGTCCACCAGAACGAAAATAGCGCTTTAAGGCCGCGAATCATACCATGCTCGCAAGCTAAGGAAAACGATTGCGTTGCTTTATATTTGGGTTGCGTGGGTTGGGTGTGAGTGTTCCCTATCAATCAGAATGGGAAAAAGATAAGATCCGTTGATTCGCTGGTTACTTTGAACATTGATCCTTGATGGTGCCATGCACCAAGCACTCCGCGGTAGTATATTTTGTTATGCAGAGAAATTTCATGTACAGCCGGGCGGTGAGTATGTCCGTGTATCATCCAGTCTGCTTGATATCGCTCAAAAACATCAATAACGGCTTGCTGATTGACATCCATGATTGCTGCGGATTTTCTATTGTTGACAGATTGGCTATTTGCCCGCATTTTTTCGGCGATTTTCTGACGGATAAACAGAGGTAATAATAAAAACAGGCGCTGAATCCACGGGGTATGTACCCGTTTACGGTATTGTTGATAACCTTCGTCATCAGTACACAAAGTATCTCCGTGTAAGATAAGCACCCGCTTACCATACAGTTCCACTATTTTTTCCTGTGGTAACAGTATCATTCCGCTTTCTTCAGCGAAGCGGGAGCCGATCAGAAAATCACGGTTACCATGAATAAAATAACAGGTAATACCTTGTTGTTTCAGTGTTTTTAATGCAGCGGCAATTTCATGGTGGAGAGGATTGTTATCATCATCGCCAATCCAGTAATCGAACAGATCACCGAGAATATAGAGACTATCCGCCTGAATAGCATCCTCACGCAGAAAACGCAGAAAACCGGCAGTGATTGCCGGTTCGTGTTCGCTGAGATGTAAATCTGCGATAAAAAGTGTGCACATACGCGCTGAATTACTCGCTGACAGTCACTTTTTCGATGATAACGTCTTCGCGTGGTACGTCTTGGTGCATGCCGCTGCGGCCAGTAGATACACCTTTGATTTTATCAACAACATCCATACCTTCGACCACTTCGGCAAATACGCAGTAACCCCAGCCATCAGGACGTTCAGAACGGAAGTTCAGGAAATCATTATCAACAACATTGATGAAGAACTGTGCAGTCGCGGAGTGTGGATCGTTGGTACGTGCCATAGCCAGAGTACCACGGTTGTTTTTCAGACCGTTATTGGCTTCGTTTTTGATAGCCTCGTCAGTCGATTTTTGCTTCATACCAGGTTCAAACCCACCACCTTGAATCATGAAGCCATTAATAACACGGTGAAAAATAGTGTTATCGTAGAAGCTATTGCGGCAGTAGTTCAAGAAATTTTCAACAGTTACAGGAGCTTTATCGGTGAAAGTATTAATTACGATATCGCCAAAATTGGTATGGAAAGTCACCATAATTGAAATCCTAATAATAGTTTTGATTAACCCGGTTTAGGGCATTTGGACCAGGCGGCTTTTATATCACATCTGCCATAATGAGTCAGTACCTATTAATTTCAGTAAGCTATATTGACCGCTGACCTTGCAAAGCGCTTAATATCAGGTTTCAATATC
Source organism: Photorhabdus viridis (assembly GCF_040256935.1). Taxonomy (NCBI): domain Bacteria; kingdom Pseudomonadati; phylum Pseudomonadota; class Gammaproteobacteria; order Enterobacterales; family Morganellaceae; genus Photorhabdus; species Photorhabdus viridis. Next base: position 54,918 of record NZ_JBEJZY010000017.1, on the reverse strand, counting down.
TTATTGGTCTATGCCATATCGAGTATTTATTATGAGATAAGGACATAAATCCAGAATTATCAATTCGTTATTTTTAATCACACGTACAGTGAATTTACGGAAAATCCCGATGCTAAAAATTTTCAATACCCTCAGTCGTCAGAAAGAAGAATTTAAGCCAATCCATCCAGGGAAAGTAGGGATGTACGTGTGTGGTATCACGATTTATGACCTGTGTCATATTGGTCACGGCAGAACATTTGTTTCTTTTGATGTGGTTGCCCGTTATCTGCGCTATTTGGGATACGATTTGACCTATGTGCGCAACGTGACCGATGTTGATGACAAGATCATCAAACGTGCAGCAGAAAACCGTGAAAGTTGCGATGAGTTGACCAGCCGTATGCTGGCGGAAATGCATAAAGATTTTGATGCGCTGAATATTTTACGTCCTGACTTGGAACCACGTGCGACCCGTCATATCCCAGAGATTATTGAACTGACGGAATCATTGATAAAACGTGATCATGCTTATGTGGCGGATAATGGTGATGTCATGTTTTCCGTCGAGAGTGATCCGGATTACGGATCACTTTCCCGCCAGGATCTCAGCCAGTTACAAGCAGGTGCACGAGTAGAAGTAGCTGATGTCAAGCGTAACCCAATGGATTTCGTATTGTGGAAAATGTCTAAGCCGGGCGAACCAAGCTGGGAATCGCTGTGGGGAGCTGGTCGTCCTGGTTGGCATATTGAATGTTCTGCCATGAACAACAAACAGTTAGGCAATCATTTTGATATTCATGGTGGTGGTGCTGATCTGATGTTCCCGCATCATGAAAATGAAATTGCTCAGTCTACCTGTGCTCATGATGGCCCGTATGTGAATTATTGGATGCACTCTGGAATGGTGATGATGGATAAAGAGAAGATGTCTAAATCGCTGAACAACTTCTTTACTATCCGTGACGTACTGGAATATTACGATTCAGAGACGGTACGTTACTTCCTGCTGTCAGGCCATTATCGTAGCCAGCTTAATTACACTGAAGAAAACCTGAAACAGGCGCGTACTGCGCTTGAACGTCTATATACTTCTCTGCGTGGCACGGATGCTTCTGTACAGCCGACAGGTGGTGAACTGTTTGAGACGCGTTTCAAGGAAGCGATGAATGACGATTTCAATACACCAGAGGCTTATTCGGTACTGTTTGATATAGCACGTGAAATCAACCGATTGAAATCAGAAAATATGGCCGCGGCGAATGGCCTGGCGGCTGAGTTACGAAAATTGGCGGGTATTTTAGGTTTATTGGAACAAGAGCCGGAACAATTTTTACATAGTGGTGTTCAGGCTAATGATGAAGAAACTACTAAAATAGAAGCACTGATTAAACAGCGTAATGATGCCCGTAAAAACAAAAATTGGGCGCTGGCGGATTCTGCCCGTAATCAGTTGAATGAGATGGGGATTGAGCTGGAAGACGGCCCGCAGGGAACGAGTTGGCGTCGTAAATAAGTTAGATATATTTTTGAGCCACTGAGCTGGCTTTATAAAATAGGCTCCCTTTTGGTGGAGCCTATTTTAGTTATTCTTTGATGCAAACAGAATCACCGTTGAAGGTAACAACCTGCCCGGCAATAATTTTGCAGCGTTTGCGCGTCTCTGTTTGACCATTGACTTCGATCAGACTTTCAGCAATAACTGCTTTGGCGGCCGCCCCGCTTTCACTCCATCCTTGAAACTTCAGCAGATCACACAGCTCCACATGAGGATGGCCTTCTAAATAAAAAATTTCCATTAACAACCTTCAGTTTTTTCCACGTTGTGGTATTCCTCGCAGGCTTGCAAGGTGTTCTGGATCAGAGTAGCGACTGTCATTGGACCAACACCACCTGGAACGGGCGAAATCCAGCTTGCTCGTTCTGATGCGGTTTTAAAATCAACATCACCAATGACCTTACCGTCTTCTAGACGGTTAATGCCTACATCAATAACGATAGCGCCTGGTTTAATCCATTCACCGGGGATAAAGTTCGGTTTACCGACAGCCACAATTAGCAGATCCGCATGTTCCACATGGTGGCGTAAATCTTTGGTAAAGCGATGAGTCACCGTGGTGGTACAGCCAGCCAGCAACAATTCCAGACTCATTGGACGACCAACAATATTTGAAGCGCCGATAATGACGGCATTCAGGCCATAAGTATTAATTTCGCAGCGCTCAAGCAACGTTGCGATACCGCGCGGAGTACAGGGGCGCAGTTTTGGTGCACGTTGACACAGACGGCCAATATTATAGGGATGGAAGCCATCAACATCCTTATCAGGTTGGATACGTTCCAGAACTTTGACATTGTCGATACCGGCAGGTAAAGGGAGCTGCACCAGAATTCCATCAATTTCTGAATCGTTATTGAGTTGATCGATAAGGTTCAGTAACTCTGCTTCACTGGTAGTATCTGGCAGATCATAAGAACGGGAGACAAACCCGACTTCTTCACAGGCCCGGCGTTTGCTTGCGACATAAATCTGAGAAGCGGGGTTTTCCCCTACTAAAACAACGGCAAGACCGGGAGCTCGTTTTCCCGCTGCGACACGTTGTTGAACACGTTCTGCGACTTCTCTTCTGATTGTCTGCGCAATCGTTTTCCCGTCAATAATTTTTGCTGACATGCACTAATAAATCCATAAATCAAACATTGGGATACCGCCTATTTTGTCAGAACATGAGCGTGCTGTCAGTTTTATTGATAATCAGAAAATAGACAGATGGAGATTTATAAGCAGAAAAGCCATTGACTCAAGGGTTTGTCCCCGTATAATCTCACCCCGCATCAAAGCATTACAGATGCAGCTCATCTCCCAAGATGCGCCCTTAGCTCAGCTGGATAGAGCAACGGCCTTCTAAGCCGTAGGTCACAGGTTCGAATCCTGTAGGGCGCGCCATCTCCAAGTATCCAAACGTCTTTTAAAGTCTACAAATTACTTAAAAAACAAAGAAAACCAAGAAACTACAATCTATCGATGTCTACTAGGGTATGTTGAAATCTACAGATCTCTGGGGGCATAATAGGGGGCATTGTTAGGTTCAATCAAAATAGATGCCCCCAAATGAAGTTGACAGCCAGACAGATAGAGACCGCGAAGCCCAAAGACAAATCGTACAAACTCTCCGATGGTGGGGGCATGTACTTAGAAATTTTCCCGAATGGTTCCAAATGTTGGCGGCTAAAATATCGTTTTGCTGGCAAAGAAAAGCGATTGGCATTTGGTACTTATCCCACTGTAACTTTGGTAGAAGCCAGAAACAAAAGGGAAGATGCCAAGAAAATATTGGCAAATGGCGATGATCCAGGGCAGGCCAAAAGACAGGTAAAAAGAGAAAAGGCTCTCATCGTAAATAACAGCTTCGAAAAAATTGCCCTTGAGTGGCACGCTTGCAAGGCTCCTAACTGGTCAAAGGGATATGCAGATGATCTTTTAAAAGGCTTCACAAAAGATATTTTTCCTTATATCGGTAAACACGCTATCACCGATATCAACCCCTTAGACATGCTCACCGTCCTGCGTAAAATGGAACAACGCGGCGTTCTTGATAAGTTGAAAAAGATCAGACAGGCATGTAATCAAGTTTTCAGATACGCAATTGTCACGGGAAGAGCAGAATATAATCCTGCGGCTGAATTGGTTGGCGTATTAGCGACACCAAAAGCCAAGCATTTCCCACATTTGAATGTTGATGAATTACCTGCATTTTTACAGGCGATTTCCCTCTATAGCGGAAGTAAAATTACTCAAATCGCTACCAAATTACTTTTACTTACCGGATTAAGAACAATAGAGCTGCGAGCCTCTACTTGGACAGAAATTGATTTAGACAAAGCAATTTGGGAAATCCCGCAAGAACGCATGAAAATGCGTCGGCCTCATATTGTTCCGCTTTCTGAGCAAGCTTTGGCTTTGCTGAGAGAGTTGGAAGCGATCACAGGCCGATTTAACTTTGCTTTTCATGGTAGGAATGATGCAAGTAAACCAATGAGTGAAGCCGCCATTAATCAGGTTCTTAAGCGTATAGGTTATGATGGAAGGGCAACAGGCCACGGATTCCGCCATACAATGAGTACAATTTTGCATGAACAAGGCTATAGCTCTGCATGGATTGAAACACAGCTTGCACATGTTGATAAGAACAGTATTCGGGGAACTTACAATCACGCTCAATATCTGGATGGTCGTAGGGAAATGCTGCAATGGTATGCGGATTATATGGATATGTTGGAGCGAGGTGAAAATGTGTTGATCGGAAAATTTGGCAAAAGGGCGTAGTGGATAAGTTCCATATGTTAATCTGTATTAACTGAACATTTTAGGATGGCTTTTGAACAATGCTGATGAATGAATATTGCTGTTTAAATTGGTTTGATATCGATAAATATGAAGAATATGTTCATTCCTTAAACCATGAACAATGGTTTCTGGCTTTGCAAATACGGCATGAATATTGGAACTTAGATTCACATAATAAGTGCAACATCGTTAATCTGGAAGTAAACATGTTCGTATTCCTTTAAATAATTCATTCGGTATTTTCCCACCCCGTGTTTTTCGAGGGCAATTATTTAATCGGTTTACCACAAAATTTATTTCCTGATCAGAGATTTCATTAAAATTGGTCCCCTTTGGGAAGTATTGTCTGATTAACCCATTGATATTCTCATTGATCCCTCTTTCCCAAGGCGAATAAGGGGGAGCAAAGTAAATTTGGGTTTCTAATTCTTCACTGATGATTTCATGATCTGCGAACTTTAAACCATTATCGAACGTGATGGTCTTAACCTTTTGTTTTAACGGGTATAATACTTTCACGGCCGCTTTCGCGACTTCTGATGCCCGCTTGCTATCAAGTTTAACGATAATTGTATACAGCGTCTTGCGGTCAACCAATGTTAATAAGACACTTTTTTATCTTTCCCTATTATCGTATTTCCTTCCCAGTCCCAATACGTTCTTTTTTATCAACAATTTCCGGGCGTTCATCAATACTGACCCGATTTTTAATTTTACCTCTTCTTTCATCGCGACCATAGCGTTTGCGATAGGGTTTTCTGGCTATTCGCAGATGTTGCCATAAATCACCCCCCTCTATTTTGGAATAGGCATGGCTTTGAGATCATGTGCGACGCTGAATTCTGCTTCGGTTTTTTCTCTTAGAGTTTCTAGTGTGATGCCCGGTGCATATTCTTTCAGGATTAACTGGTCCTGCTCAAAGTAGAATACGCCCAGTTCGGTGACGATCATCTTGACTTTATTGACGGCGGTTAGCGGCAGGGTACATTGCTTGAGGATCTTTGCGGATCCGTTTTTGGTACAGTGTTCCATTGCAATAATCACTTTTCGGGCACCCGTGACGAGATCCATTGCGCCCCCCATACCGAGCACCATTTTCCCCGGTATCATCCAACTGGCCAGATTGGCATGTTGGTCAACTTGCAGAGCACCCAGCACGCAAGCGTCTATGTGACCACCGCGGATCAGGGCAAAAGAGAAGGCACTGTCAAACATGGCGGCACCGGGCAGGATGCCACAGGGTTTTCCTCCGGCATTGACCAGATTCGGATGGGGCTCTGTAACGGGGCCAAGGCCCAGAAAACCGTTTTCTGATTGGAGGGTAATATGAATGTTATCAGGCAGATAGTTCGCTACTAGCGTGGGAATACCGATGCCGAGGTTAACAACGTCGCCGTCTTGTAGCTCAAGTGCGATACGGTGGGCAATAAGTTGTTTGATGTTCATTATGAGTTTCCCTCTGGATAAACGATATAGTCAATCAGTGCGCTAGGTGTCATAACGCAGTCCGGTGCAATCTCACCCACTTCAACTAATGTATCCGGCTCGGCAATTGTGATATCCGCAGCCAGAGCGATAACTGGGTTAAAATTACGGGCGCTTAACTGATAGGTCAGATTGCCCTGATGATCGGCAAGATGAGCTTGAATCAACGCCAGATCTGCGCGTAGTGGGAGTTCCAGTAAATAGTCTATTCCATTGAGGGTTATTTTTTGTTTCCCTTCTTCTACAAAGGTACCGACTCCGGTAGGGGTCAGGAATCCGCCCAAACCTGCTCCACCGCAGCGAATACGTTCGATCAATGTTCCCAGAGGAACCAGTTCCACCTCTATTTCTCTAGCAATCATTTGGCGTCCAGTTTCTGGGTTAGTGCCAATATGCGAGGTGATAACTTTTTTCACTCTATGATTAACAATAAGAGGACTGATACCGAAGTCGACACGGCCAGTATCGTTAGCAATCAGAGTCAGATCTTTTACACCGGAATTGAGTAATACAGTGATTAAACCAGGAGGCGTACCTACGCCTATAAAACCGCCTACCATGATGGTCATTCCATCATAAAAATGCGCGGTGGCTTGCTGTATGCTAATGAGTTTATTTTTCATCAGTTAACCTCTGGGAAATCCTGTCTTTCTGGGAGGGAAGGAGGCAGTTTTCCGGTTAGAACGGTTAATTTTTTCATTTTTACATTTTCCTATAGGGTATCCCTTTCTTCGATTTCAGCTAGATAGATAATGATGAGTATAGCTAAAGAGATTATCAGTGCAGATTGCATGATCATTTTTATGCGCAGAGTATGTGGTGATAGCTTGTTAATGTATTGTGCAAAACCGGTAAAGACTGGGGCATAGAAACCAGATCCTTAGGGATAATAGGTACTATGTGACAGTAAGACCGTTATTCGGAGTATAAATTGTTGCAGAGTTGGGGCAAAGGGTAAAATGGCTTAATGTGAAGAATTTCTAATGATTTTGATTCGATTTAACCTTATGGGCGTATGGAGCTGGACTGATTTATTAATGCCGAGAGGTACGGCATCGTATTTAAATAACGTTTCATAATTCTGCTACATATGGCCTTCTTCAACCCATTGTTATACATGGAATTATTTGTGGTATAAGGTGTGGAGCTATTTTGGAATCTTATTTACTAACATAGGACAGGCCAATTTTTAAATTGGACTTTTTACAAATTAATTATGTTCTTAACGTAGTGGAATCTGATCGTAAATTCAAATAATTTGCTGAAAAATCATAAATAAAGCAACATGTGATTGTTTGGCTAGTTCGACAGTTTTTAATTCTTGGCTTAAGGCTACGCTTTGAGGTGGCTTTTTTCGTATCTCAATACCATAGCCAAGTCTTTACGGGATTTGCAAGAGTAAGACCATGTTTCCGCAGATATTCAATTGAATTTCTGAGCTGAGCCCAGATGCAGATATAGTAGAATACATTGGTATTATAGTGAATTCAGTCAATGTTATTGAGCGTAATGGGTGCTCTAATGCTGCTATATGCTGTTAGATAGTTGTAAAAGCGTGTGGACAGTGTACGTTTCAATTCCAGTAGTTTGTTAAGTGAGTCATCTAATCTCCGGCATTCCAAATAGGGTTTTGGGATAAGAACTTTTTATAATTAGTCAGTTATAGTGTTGGCGGTGCTATGCAGTATGCATAAATCAGCAATTTGGGAAAAGGGAAACATCAAATAGAAAAAAATAAATGAAATTAAAATTTGCTAAATGTCAGTATATGTGATTTAATGTCTTCACTGGTTTGGAAGTACAGACCTACTTTATGAAAAGCAAGTTAAAGCAGTTCACCATTTAGCGTTATCCACGATACCACTTCATTGCGAATTCCTTCTAATTAGTACCCATAAGTAAAACTGAAAAACAGACCTAATATGCCTTATGGCAACTTAAATAAAATTAAAGGAAAATTCTATGTCTAGTGCAATGACTGGTTCAGTAAAATGGTTTAATAACGATAAAGGTTTTGGCTTTATTTCTCCGAAAGATGGTAGCAAAGACGTTTTTGTTCATTATTCTGCAATTCAGAGCAATAATTTCAAAACGCTGGAAGAAGGACAGGAAGTTTCATTCTCTATTGAGAATGGTGCTAAAGGTCCATCAGCAGTAAATGTTATCGTATTATCTTGATTTAACTTAACTGCTTAAATTCATTAACGACTTTACAATAGCGATGAAGGTAATATCCTGAGCAGTTAACGTCGTTAATAAGTAAAAACCCGCTTAATTGCGGGTTTTTCGTATGTGTACCCGCCAAAATGTTACATGTTATTCCCAGCCTATTATAGAACAAATCCGGCAAGAGAAATGTATACCGGATTATCTTACGGATAAGGGAATATAAGCCTAGATATCAGATAGAGTGAATCAAAATGTTTTGTCAAAATTTCACTCTATTATAATGACGAAATAGTCAATTCTGCCATTGATTGTTAATGGCGGACATGAGTGCGTCGAGTTGACTATCTAAGCTGGCATCAATGATCCCGACTTCTGTTTCCAGAATGCAGCCGCCTTGATCGAGGCGATCATCCGCTGTGACTTCTAAGTAACCGATCTCAGGAAAGTCTTTATGTACCCGGGATATCTGTTCGCGTACTGCTGTGGCCTGTTCAGGATTAACTCGCAGGATGACCTGTTTTTGGTTGCTGACTAATGAAAGGGCTTCACGAACCACCTGTAAGGTAAGGGAAATCTGGTCATAATTCTTCAGGATTTTACGAACAGCTTGCAATACCACATTGCTCATTTGTTGCTCGACTTGTCGGTAATATTGCTGACATTGGAGCTGGGTTTGGTGAATCAAATTGGCTTGTTCTGTGCGGGCAGCATCAATACCGGCCTGCCAGCCTAACTCTTTTTGTTGCTCATAAACGGTCTGAGCTTCACGTTCAATTTCCTGAGCCTGGATCTGGGCGGCATCAAGTAGAGACTGGGCGCTGAGGCAGATTTGATAGTCTGCTTTACGTAATATCAGAAGTTCAGGAGAAAATTGAAGATGTTCTTTTGTTATTTTAATAAAAGGTAACATTCTGTATTCACTTGTTTAGCCAGTTTGAGACACAATGCCTGTGCCAGTGGTCGTTCTGCCTGGCTGATAGGCCAGGCAGAGGAATTGTTATTAGGGGGAAGCCGTAAGCTCAGGCGTTTGGCGAAATCGGCAGGGAGTGGTTCCATGGCCATTAGCCAAAACTGTAAGGCACAGGTACGAAAATAATTCGCATTGATTTCTGGTGGCAATGAACGTTGCCAACCAGTCGGCCAGTTGCCGATAATGATGTCGAGGTACTTTAAGCAAAAGTGATGTCCCTCTCTCCCAAGCGCGTCATGTAAATGGCGAAGTTCTGCCGCCAACAGGCAATGGCGAATAGCTTGCCCGTGAAGTAAAGCTCCCAGCCAGGTAAAAAGTTGTTCTAAGTATGATTGCTCCAGTAAGGCAATGTTTCCCAATCCGGCGGGTAACTCGTAATCCACATTCAGGTCAAATTGAGTCAACAGTAGCCCATTGACTCTGGGAGAGCTACGCCATTCAGGAAGGGAGGACAAGACTGAAAGCCAATCTGGTGATAGATGGTCCGCATGAATATAACTGGCAGGGCAAAACCGAAATTGGTAGGGTGTTAATGTTGTTACCATTATTGCATCCTGCTTCGGTGCCACAGGAACTGAGCCAGATTGCTGATGAATAACAAGGCCAACAATAAAACCAGAATTCCAATCAAGCGGCCTTGTGATTCTTCAGTAACCTGGATAGAAAATAGTGTGGAATAGCGTGGTGCTAACGGTACCTGACGCACGCCCGCCGCAGGGACTAATACGACGCTAATGCGGTCATAACTCAATCCTTCGATGCTGTTATTGACCAGTTGCTTTATCTGGGGAATGTAAGTATCGAGTTGAACGTCAGCTGCGTGTTTGATAAACACAGAAGAAGAGGCCGGCGATAACTTTTTACCCAGTCTGTCTTGCTCCTCAGGTAAGACCACGTGTACCCGTGCTACGAGTACGCCATCGATCTCAGAAAGCGTTCGGGCAATCTCTTGTGCTTTGGCGAAGTTGAGCCGCGCCCGCTCTTCTACCGGTGAGGAGATCAGGCCGTCTTTAGGGAAGACATCCTGTAGAGAGGAGAAGTTCTCCCGTGGATACCCTTTGCGTTTTAGCACTTCAACAGCTTGTGCGACATCGGATTCTTCGACTAACAGCTTGATATTGCCATCTTTGTCTGGTTGCTTATCAGAGGAAATTCCTGCTTCCCTGAGCAAGGCCAGCATTTCGTTGCCTTCTTTTTGGCTAACTCCAGTATAGAGTTCGATTTTACATCCTGTCAGCATGAGGACAGCTAACAGGATGCAGATTATAGGGTGTTTCTTCACGGCTCCTCACTGGGCTTTCATTAGGGTTTCAACGTTTTGATTCAATCGTCCTACTGTTTTGGCAATCAGCTCTTCTTGCAGGGTAATCCGCATTAGAGACCATTGCATTTGCATCAAGCTATTGGGATCACTGCCGGGGACTGCCAGCTGTGCTTCCAGATCTTGTTTAGCCTGAGTAAGTTGTTGTTTATACTGGCCCAACTCGCTGATCAGGTTGTTTTCAAGCCCCTGATCTTGATTGGACATAGCCAGTTCAAAATGTGCAATATTTTCGGCGCTGGCCTGAGGTGTGTTGAGTTCATCCAGGCTGGTTATCAGTGTCTCGCTTATTTGTGGCAGGTCCATTATTCCTCCAAATCGAGTTTGTGTGAGTTTCGGATCAGGTTATCCACCATACCGTTACGGGGGATAAGTGTCTGCAACTCACGTCGGATTAGGTCACTCAGGTACTCATTACCGTCTAGAGATTTAATCTCGCCGAGTACTTTGAGAAGGACAGTTTCCTGTTGTCGACCTGTGGGCGCGAATTCACGAACAATCGCTCTGAGTTCTGGTAAATCCAGTTGTGGCTTGACGGGTAATGTCAGGCCGCCGAACTGCGACCACAGATGTTCTTGTACTGGGGCAATAAGTTTGCCCTCTAACTGAGCACGTTGGGAGGGCTGGCTATCAGTTGATAAGGTCTGATGCCATTGCCAGACGATTTTTTGCTGGGTTGTCGGATTGAAGTCACCTAAAACTTCTTCCAGAGATGCTCCTTGTATCCAGCGTTGTTGCCGCTCTTTCAGCGTCTGCTGATCTGGCATGAGTTCCAGTGCCTGTTCAAAGTCGTGCTTGTGCACAACGCTGACCGAAGGCTGTGCTGTTGGTTGCGACGGGATGTTGTAAGATGGTCCTTCGATCCTATTCATGGGTCAGTTGTTCTCGCATACCGTCGACAAAGGACAACAATTGCGGATCGTCACTGCCCGCCATTCGCGTCAGCCTTTGTTCCAGGGCTGATGCTAGCCCCAGACGCCATTCACACAAAGCCAACCAGGGTTCCAGACTGGGCCAGGGAAGATCCCGGCCAAAATCCAGAGCCTGTTGATATTTGCCTTGGTTCGTCAGAGAAGAGAGCCGAATCAGGTTTGCGGCTTCTTGCCCTTCTTCGCTTAATAGCAGCCAATTGGCAATAATATTGGCTTCGTTATGGCAGTGGTGGCCGCTTCCAACCAGAGCAATATCTGCCAGTAGCCCTTTGAGTGAACGTGTTGTCATAATCAGATCTTCTGTAATATGCTCTGCATCAGATCCTTCATGGACCGGGTGACGGTAGAGTTAATATTGTAGATGACTGACCACTTGTTAATTTTGTGCTGTAATTCAGCTAGCAAGGCGGGGTTATCTGGACCGTTTTTTAGTGCGGTGATTGCATTACTAACTTCGGTGTTGGCCTCGTCGGCTTTCCCATTAAGTTGAGTACCAACCTGATCGAGTGTATTGACTGTGCCTGTGTGGCTAAAAATCTGAGCCATGATGGTCTCCTTCTGTTGTGTTAAGTATTGTGATTGCAGCTTGAATGGCGTCAGCCTCCTGCTGCCATTGTTGGTATTCTTGTACAGAACCCCCACGTCTCAGGCGTTGTTTGATATCGTTCAGCGCCTGAGAGAGGCGGTGTTGAATTTCGTTGACATAAGTGGGATCAGCACCAAACAGTCGTGCCTCCAAGGATGTCATCATAAAGCTGGGCTCCTGTTAAGTTTGACGATAAATTGCTGCTCACCTTTGATAATAACAATAGCGTCTCGACGGATAGCTTCGATCCTCAAACCATTTTCTGTTGTTGCTCCAACGGGATAACGCAGGTTATTTTTTAGTACCACGTAAGGCACACGTCCCAGAGAAACCGCCCGGACGTCGAAATTGAGTTCATCATTGCGGGAGAGCCGGTTGTTATTCAGTAATACCAGTGTTGGTCGGTTGCCGAATTCTTGCTTGAATACTTGTTGTAAGCGGTAGAAATTATGAGTCTGGAGTTCATCTAATTGACCTGTGAATTCGATACGATCGCTTTTATCCTGATAGGTCAGCGAGTTGGGTAAATCATGTTTAGCCAATAGCATATCCAGCCGCTTGAGATGGCCGCCAGTTAGCCGCGTCTGGTTTTCTATACCGAGTAGACCCGGAACATCACGTTTGAGCAGTGACTCAATGTCATTCCATTGTTGATCAGGATCAGTTAATTCTCCCGTAAGACGGATCCAACCGGGTAGTTTGCCATCGCCGCTCTGGACCTGGGTATAGCCTAATTTTTGTAAAATGAAATCCACCCCCTGACGTAATTCCTCCATGGTACGTAGCTCCAGCCGATAATTGAGAGAGTGAGTATCAAGATACTGTTGCAGTGCCAATCGTTGATGGTTGAAGTTCACGTAACCTTTGAGCAGCAACGGCTCATTATTGGGCATCATTTGTACATTAACCTGACGATAGGCTGAATCGTTATTAAGGAAACGGCGTAGTTCCTGTTCGGCCATACCATGGGATGGGTTATGCCTTTGCCATCCTTCATGTCCAAGCAGAGCCAAAAAGCCGAGTGCCAACACCAAACAGAGTATCAGCATCCCGCCGGCAGCCCGGCTACGATTTTGCCGGGCAGGGCGCTGGTGTGGTGTTACCGCCGGTTCAGCGAGTTGATTTGGGAATGTCTGTTGTTGGTCACAGAAAGCCCATAGTAACGGCCCCGCCTCTTGGCGAGCCAGTGCTTGTAGTGAAACCCCCGGTGATAGGGATTCACCATTCTGACTTGGTACTGTTTCACCGGCCCATTCCAACAGGCGGATTGAGTCTGATTCTACTTCTAAGATGAGGTGCACAGGAGCAACATCTTCATCTACCAGAACGATATCTGCTTGTAAGGGATCCGAGCCGATGGCTAAGCGCCCTTCGGCTAGATTGACCTCAATACTTTTATTCAGTCCGCGGTAGAAGCGAATTTTCCAACTCATCTGATCGCCTTATCTTGCGCACGAACACACCAGGTATCCTTAAGTGAACATTGTTGTTCAATGACTCGCCATCCATAAGCCTTGCCCATTCGGCATGGGGCTAAAAATGAGCTTTTACCTGCTTGCCGTAGCGTTTCTTGCACTTGACGGGCCGGGGATAAAGATTGGCATTGCGCGCCAGCCAGTACTTTACTCAGAGAAACGCTCTGATTAGAGAGATCTTGTGTTGCCAGTAACCGATGGCGCAGATCTTGTCCGTTGCCAAGAGCCAGATAATGAGCTATCCCACCATCAATCAGCCGTGGCTCAATAATAAATAGTCGTACTGATCGTCGAACTTGTTCAGTGGTACTGCGGAACAAAACACCCAGATAGGGGATATCGCCTAAAAATGGCACTTTGCGCTGGGTTTCACTCATCTCGTCACGGTAGATGCCGCCGATCAGTAAGCTTTGCCCATGCCCAACCCGGGCAACGGTATCAACAATGGTTCGGCTGATAGTCGGAATGCCATCCAGGCCTGAACTGTTGGGCTTCTGGTTACCATCTTCAATGTGAAGACTCAAACTGATTTCAGGAGAATCTCCGATTTGGATGACTCTGGGAGTCATGCGCAGCATCGTGCCATAGGTGAGGCTTTTAAGCTCGGCAACCCGTTCACCATTAACTTTTACGTAGTAGGTTTCATTGTGGTCAATGACCGCTTGAGTATTCTCCTGAGTTAAAAGCGTCGGGCGGGAGACTACCTGAGCGCTGCCTTTACTCTCTAACAGGGTTATTTTAGCTAGTAGATAATCCAAGCCACGGCGATCAACTAAGCTACCCAATGCCGCTGAGCCGATGCTCTCCCCTTTTTCCTTTTTCTCCCTAGTAGTGGTGATATCGATAAGATGGCGAGGTCCGGTATTGATGCCTACCTGCCAGTCGACACCCAGTTCAGAAAGGTTGTCAGCGTTGATGTCGACGATGGAAAGTGCAACTTCAATACGTGCAGAGGGTTTGTCCAGTGCGTTGATTAAATGTGCGTACATGGACATCCTTTCCGGGGTGTCACGTACAATGATTGCGTTTAGGGACGGTTCTGCCTGTACAACAGCACGGCTTGAATGGTTTCCTCCCATAGACGATGCTGTTTCACCAGTGACAGTCGTCACATTGGCATCGCTGAGCAGGCGGGAGAGAATAGTGGCAATGCCAGGCGCCTCAATATTGCTATCACGATACTGGATCTGACGGTCTGTGACTGAGGCGTATTTTAGAGGGAAAATTTCTACTGTTAACGCTCCGGTTTTTTCGCTACGCAGCAGTGATTGCTGTTCCAGTGCGGACGCAGTCTGATCGACCAGTTCAAGATAACGGGGAGGGCCTGATATGTACACCAGTTGGTTACCTGCATCTGGACGCCAGCCAAAGCGGGGTTCCCAAATACCGGAACGTTTCAGGGCTTGCTGTAGCTCTGTTGCGTTGGTTTGTTCAAGCTTAAGGAGACGCGATTGTATTTCACTGTTTTTGAATACATAAAGCACACTCCCATCGTAATACCAGACTAGGTTATAGAGAGAGGATAAATGTTGCAGGAATTCCTGAGGGCCATTTTGTTCAAAATGGCCGTTAACCTGATCGGTCACCTTATCGCTGACAACCACTGATGCGTCATAGTTAGCGCCGAAATTAACCAGCACATCCCGCAAGCTTTCTCCTTTTGCCAGATAGTCATAAGGCATGGGCAGCCAATCCAGATCCTGGCTAAAAGCCGAAGAGAGCATCACGCTACTGATACTCAACGACAACAGTAAGGAACGGCACAGCCGTTGGAACTGTTTCATGGCTGCCATATTACTTGTTTCCATTGAGGGGAAGATTGCGTTTCCGATAATAATTCCATAATTTGTCCCAATAAATCGACATGCATAGTTAGCATCTGTTCCAGGATTTGAACATCCAAATTGTCAGGATCAAGGCGAGCCTCCAGAATAAGATTCTCTGATTCATCTAGGGTTAATGCGTGGGGAGTATGACGTCCCCAACGAGTGACTTGTTGCAACAGTGTCTTCAGTTGTTCAGTGCCTGATGGATCTTTTGGGTTATGGCGCCAGTTTAGAGGGCTGGATAACACAAATTCAGTTCCTTGTTGGCGAAGAAACAGGTTGTAGTTATCAATGTGCAAATGGTAATGCCCTCGTTTGTCGGAAACAAAAGGTTTCTGGCCCAGGCGACTGGCCAAATGATTGAGTAGAGTTTGCATGTTTCCTCTAATGATTAGGTCGTCGTCGATTGCCAATAAAAACTGTCCTGTGGCAAGCACAGGACGCGAGAGCAGAGCCATTGTTTCAAGTGGATAGCAGCTTCTGTGTCGTACTTTAAAGTGGTCAACCATGTCCAGCAGGGAGACAGTACTTCAGGAACCGGGGTGAAAACGGTAAGATTGTCATCGGTCTGGAGTGCATCCAGACCGGTAAACCAGTTGGGCCATGCTTCATGGGCCTGGTTTTCCGCTGTCAACAGCAGTTTTTCTAATAGTTGCTTGCGTTGGTTGAGCGCTGTTTGCAAGGATATAACCTCTTGAGAGTGTTGTTCTCGGCATTGAGATGATACGTTTTCAACCTGTTGCCAAAAATGCGCCTTAGCACGCAGTTGCCGTTCTTGAATCTGCAACTGATCAAGTTCGATGAACCAGAGTTCTATTTCTGGTTCTAGCAGGCGGAGCCACCAATCAAATAGTGGCTGTAGTACCCAATGTTGTAAAAGATGCCTGTCGGCTAGGTTAATGTGGTCACCCAGTACCGTGTCCCAGCCACATTCTGATTTTGCCGCCGCTCTGATTAGCTGTTGCAGGTCATTACGTTTCAAAGCTTGCCCACAATTTAGCCGTCTGCGAAACCAAACAGATTTCATTAAGCTTTCCAGAAGATGTCTGGGCAAAAGGCGTTGTAACAGAACAAACTGTTGGTTATTGATAATGTCTCTATTCTGGTACTGAATAGACGGTGATTTTCCGAGCAACTGTTCTCGGCGCGGAATCCCAGACTGCATGACAGAGATCTTGCGGCCGAGAAACATGCTGGTTCGAGTCTGATTATGGTCTTGCTGGCTCATGCTATGCTCATCTTGCTGCTAGTCACTCTTGTCGATTAGATTAGGAATGGCCTTATTTTATCTGTCAGGCCAATGGTTAACTTGTAAAAAACGTCAGATTATTTTAGCCAATCGTTACTCTTTGCCATACCTGGCACGACTGGGAGTACAATCAAAGCGTCTCCGATAGCTTTGAGTAAAGTAGGATTGGCTGGAGAATCCGGCTTCCATTGAGATATCAACAATACTCATCTCGCTATTGAGTAGTAGCTGATGTGCATAAAGAATACGGCGCTCACTGATCCAGGCTCGTGGTGATATGCCGTATACGGAGCGGAATAGCTCCTTGAAAGTGGTTAATCCCATGCCGAATTCTTTAGCAAATTCGCTGAGTTTCCATTCTTTGAGGTAGTGATTTTCCATAAAGCTCTGTAAACGTTCTACCTGGCGGTTGCTCAGTTGTCGTAATACTGACATGAGAAGAATCCCTTGTTCCTCAAAAGACATTAACAATAGCAATTCTTCTGTTCTTAATTGACCCAAAGCTGGGGGGTAATCATGAGCCAATAGATCAACCAGCCCACTAACACTCTGGGATAATAGCGGAGATGAGGTAAATGCAATCAACTCGGGTGTTGGCACATTATGCCGCTCGACTTCGCTGAGCAGAGTACCAAAACGTTGCAGAAAACCGTGGAGGAAAGTGGTACTCAGGGGTAACCAAAGTAGCTTACAGGTATCACTACGCGTTTTTGCTGCGTAACTGCCACGACGAACAAAAAGCAGTTCGTTATGAGAGATATCGTAGGTATTGGTGCTGTCCTGCCATGTCATTTCACCTTCGAGCAGGATATATATCCCTTCCTGATGATGTTCTATAACGTTGAAGGCAGGCATGCTACTCTGGAATAGAGTGATATCCATTCCCTTCCCTGATGTTGTGATGCCGTTCATTTTATTGTCCTGGATCTATTGGTGTTGTCTTAAAAAAATATAAATTACGTTATTCTTATTGATATTAAATATATGTTTTCTTTGGTTTTACTACCTGCAATAGACAGGAAGAATAGTTTTATGTGTTTAACGGGATAGCGAGTTATAAGGCTTTTTAATTAAAACGGTTTTTCTTCTGGTAGCATATTAATGCTCTCGATCTGAATAATAGTATTATTCTCACATTTTATAAATGACAGATGAAAAGCGATCAATTCTTTTTACATAGTAAAGATTGCCTGTAGATTCCTCATGCTGAATCATAAGTTGGGCTTTTTATTTTGTCTCAATTATTATTTTTCTCCTTTTTATTCAGATAATGTATGGATGATTCAAAATACGTCAATTATTGTCATGGTCATCTGAGAATTAATTGATTAAAAGGCGCAGAAGTCAGTGTGCAACAAGATCTAATAGCTCAAATAACCCTCGCATACTTGCATAATAGTAGATCACTTGATAAGAAATTCAAATCTAGTTTGAACGATTTTATCAATCGATAAAAAGAATCAATCTAACTGAATTGGATTGTTTATTATAATATCGTTTAAGGAACACTGAGCTATCAGTAGTCATCTTTATTTATCTTAAATTTGTTATAATTATGTGGTTTGGTCGCAATGAATTAAGAAGTGAACCTGAGTCGAGTTTTTATCAAGTTACTTCGGAAAGGGGGTTCAGTGCGTTATAAACTGAATAAATTTTAAATACTGAGCTGCTGGGAATGATCGACACATAGCGAACATTGACTTACAGCGCGGTCAATATAGTGCATTTTACATCTCAAAAAGCGCTATTTGAGGGTAGATTACGGCTCAGGAGAGCGATCTTGCCACTGTTCCAGCCAGCGTAAAACTTCTGCGGTGGCTTGAATGAGATCAGCGGGGATATAGTTATCGATGAGGCCATCCTGATAAAGTGCCCGTGCGAGAGGGATTCGCTGTAATACTGGAATACCTTCCTCTTCGGCGATACGCCGGACTTGCAGGGCCTGCGCATCAGTAAACTTGAGCGTAATAAGAGGTAAAGGTGTCTCTCCTTTCTTGTAGCGGATACCGACGGCAATGTGAGTTGGGTTGGCGACGATCACTGATGAATTCTTGACGCTGGCGCGCATATTGCTTGATTGTAATTCTTGGTGAAATTGGCGCCGCTTGCTTTTGATCTCCGGGCTGCCTTCACTCTCTTTATATTCGCGCTTGATCTCGTCTTTGCTCATTCTGAGCTGCTTGATATGTTGGTAGTGCTCGAAGGCATAATCGGCAATAGAAATCACGATAAACCCGATACCACATACGGTCATTAGATGGGTCAACATCATACCGAGCACAGGGATAATACATCTTGTCCCACACTCCGGCAGGTACAGTAGCGCCTGTAGATTACCTTCCAGGGTAACCCAGACTAGGATACAGAGCAGTGTCACTTTGAGTATTGATTTGACGAATTCCATCAGGCTCTTGATAGAGAAGATTCTTTTGGCCCCTTCAACAGGGTTGATCTTTTTGATATCAGGTTTGATGGAATTCCCACTCAACAGGAAGCCGTATTGGGCAAGGTGTGATGCTAATGATAGCAAAGCGGAAACGCTCAAAATTGGCAGGCAGAGGTAAACCAGTTCCTGCATCAGGTTTTCAACGACATGATTGAAAGCTTGAGGAAAGGGTTTCTCCAGCAGACTGGCCGGAATTAGCATCAGTTTACTCAGATGTTCCAAATAGTATTCGGACATGACCATTATCATGCCGATCAGCCCCAGGATTAAGGAGGTCGATACTACTTCGTTGCTTTTGGTTACCTGGCCCTTCTTACGGGCATCTCTGAGTTTCTTGGGAGTAGGCTGTTCAGTTTTTTCTCCACTCATGGCGCCTCCAGGACAGGAATTAACATGCGCACAGGAGAGAGCGTTAACAACACCTTATCATAAGCATGATGCATCAGTAATCGGATATAGAGAACCAATAACAGACTGGCAATGGCGCTCTTGATTGGCATCGCCAATACGAAAACATTGAGAGACGGGGCGAAACGGCTAATCAGTGCCAGCCCAAACTCTGCAAGAAACATGGCAATTAATAAAGGGGCAGCCATCAGGGCGCAAAGTTGCAGCAGATAGCTGAACTGGCCGTAGAAAAAACTGATCCACTGGCTGGTAATGTGGGGAAAAAACTGAGCTACCGGCCAACTGTTGTAACTCTGAAATAGGGCGCCAAGCAGACTAAGAAAAGCGCCGCCGGAGAAGAAAAGCGTAATCAAAGTTTGAGTCAATAGCAGACCTGTAGGTGAAGTTTGGCTTCCCAGAGATGGGTTAAGTACCGAAGCCATGGTTGCTCCCCGTTGGTTATCTATAATAAAGCCGGTGGCTTCCATGGCCCAAAATGGAATGGAAGCGATAAAGCCGATTAGCATACCAAGCAAGACTTCCTTACCGAGCAACAGCGTCAATTCCAAGCTACCAAATGCCGGCAGGGCGGTATCTGCTACTGTTGGATAAGCATAGAGGGCCAGTGAACAAGCCACACCGTTGCGAATCATTCCACCACCCAGCATCTGTTTGCTGAGTACAGGAAATATCACAAAACAGCTCATAATGCGGGGTAACAGCAGGGTGTAAGCAAGGATTTGTTGCTGGAGCTCTGGTAGGGTCATTTGATTAGTGGCACCTTGAGAAAGGCCATGTTGGCGAAGCTGTAGAGCTCGTTGCCAAGCCAGGTAGCCGTGGCGAACAAGGTAATAATGACCGCAATTAATTTAATGACAAAACCCAGAGTTTGTTCTTGTATTTGGGTGAGTGCCTGGATCAATGAAACCAGTGTTCCCACTGCGGCAGCCATTAATACCGGTGGCAGGGAAAGAATTAATACCAGCCAGAGAGATTGGCTGGTGAAGTGCAGAATATCAGCATTACTCATATTCAGGCTCCATAACTGGTGACAAGGCCGTGTGTCAGGCGTGTCCAGCCATCAAGCAGGACAAATAGCAGCAACTTGAAGGGAAGAGAGATGGTCATGGGGGAAACCATCATCATCCCCATAGCGAGCAGAATATTAGAAATAATCAGATCGATTGCAATGAACGGCAGATAAAGAAGAAACCCAATTTCAAATGCGCGGGTTAATTCACTGACTGTAAAGGCTGGCAGCAGGATTAGCAGGCTATCTGGTTCCAACCGGTCAGCATATCGGCTTGGCCAAATCTGTCGGGTGCTATCAATAAAGAAGGTGCGCTCACTGGGTTTAATATGTTGTTTAAGAAAGTTCCGGTAAGGTGTTATTCCTTCTTCCATAAATTTTTCTACCGATTCTGAGTTGCTGAATGAAACCTCATTCTGGCGCAGATAATCTTGAGTAGCGAAACCCACCGGGGCCATGACATAGATAGTGAGGATAATTGCCAATCCATACATAGCCATATTGGGGGGAATTTGTTGTACACCCAGGGCATTACGTAGCAAAGAAAATACCACTGCCAGTTTGAGAAAAGAGGTGGCCATGACGGCAATAAAGGGGAGCAGAGCCAATAAGGCTAGCCCGATGATAAGATCCAACTCGTTTGGTAGTTGAATCATGGTTGTTTCTCCGTAAAGAGATGTTCAACCCTTACACCCAAACGTCCCTGAATATCCACTAACCGCCCTGAACCGAGGCATTTCTGATTGACGAGAATACGTACCTCACCGTCTGGCGGAACACCAAGATCGAGTAATGAACCGGGTTGCAGACTGGTAAGCGTATGTAAATCCAAGGTCTGACGACCAACTTCGAAACTGACATGAACTTCTAGGCTGTTTAAGTCCGTTACCGGCGTACTGTCAGGAGTGTCAGGAGAGAGAGTGTGCATAGTGATTAACTCCAGTTTATGTTCATGGTATTTAAAGTAGGCCCAAGGTCGCCCTTCCAGATGGGCTAACAGAGGGGCATCTGGCTGTTGCTGTGGGGGCAGTAGCAGTACATCCCCTGGTTCCAGGGTATGAAACTCGTCTAAAGTCAGGCTTATTGTCCCCCATTGCAGAGACAGTTGTAGTGGAATGGGCAAGTACTCGCTTGGTTGGCGTTTTGGCAATATGGCAAGTAAGGGCGAGGGTTCTGGTAACCAGAGTGGTAATGTGGCGCCTGGCCGCTCAAGGCGTAGTAATAAGCAGGTTGATAAAGAGAGTTCTGACGTGGTTTGCAGTGCGGACCATGACAGATCTGGTAGTGCTTTGCTTTGATATTCCATCAGTGCCAGCAGCAGATCCTGAGGGAGTGAAGCCAGATCTGCCCGTTGTAGATCGGGGGCGAGCCACAGAGCCAGCTCGGTTGCATGGCAGTAAAAAGAGAAAGTATGTCCCTTCCAGTGGGCGATCAGGACTTTGTCCAGCGTTCGGGGAGGAGAAACGATATTCAGAGTGAGATGACCATCAGCCCAGTTAAATTGTTGCTGATGACGGCTCAGGGTTTGACGCAGAGTCAATTCTTCCAATGAGACTTTGGGTAAGGTCAGGCTATTCATGCATCATTTTTCCATTCTTCATATACGCTGCGACTCTGGCGTGATCCGTGCTCGCTATCCGCTTGAGACGGGAGAGAGAGTTCGACGGTTTGTGTTGGATAAAGGAGCTGTAGACGTTCAAGCAACTCAAAGCGTGCCTGCTTCAGTTGTTGTTGGGCTGCCGGGCTTGCCAAAATCTCTATTTGAAGTTTGCCATTCTCATTGGTTAGTTGAATCTCAAGAGCACCCAGATTAGGGAGTGTCAGATGTAATGTTGGCGGACGTTGCTGCCGTGTTAGTTCGATACTGATCTCCACACTCAATTTATCGACCAGCGCCTCCAGAAGTGGGGAAATAGTTGAGGTTGCTTGCATTGTAGCGAGTATGCGCTCGCCTGGGAGGAGCTGTGTTTGTGGAAAGAAGGGCATTTTCCCGTCTGATTCACCAGGATAGGAGGACTGAATGTCAGATTCTTTTGGCTTTGATGCCAATAAATGGTACGTCTCGATTTCAGTAAGGATCTTTTTTTCCGTGATGCAGATTTCATTAGCATTAGGAACAGGAAGAGCCAGACCTGCCTGCTGGCGGGAAAGTATGTCTTGCTCTTGTGTATTTAGCTGAGATCTGGATATGCCGGGCATTGTTTGCGCCACTGCATAATATACTGGTTCATCGTTTGCATCTTTCCGTGCAGGAATAGCTGCTGTGTCAGGATAGACCGCAACAGAGGACATGATATCAACCGGTTTTAGGTCAGCAGATAGCGTGTTCAGAGCGGGTTGGTTCGTCAGGATACCGGGTGTTGACAGAGACTCTTTTATCTCGATAGCGATCTCATTGAGACGATCAACAGAGGCCAATAAGCTTTTCTTCTGATTTTGAGGTTGTGCGGGTACATATTGGCCTGGTAATGGATGAGGGATGACCTGTTGTGTGTCTGTCTGGGATGCGAATATGTCAGGCGTTTCCTGAGTTACTAAAAGGGATATTGGTTTGTTGTGTATGTCTTTATGCGCAGAGATAATTGCTGTGTCTGGATGAGGCACAACCGCAGGTGTCATATTGGCTGGCTCAAGATTGGGAGCGTGCACTGGGAGGTCAGATGCTGCCAGAGAGTTTGCCCGTATATCAGGTTCTTGGGACTCTTTTTCTTGCTCCAGATTAGCTTGGTTCTCTTCTCTCCTATGTGAAAAAGAAGAGGGGTTATGGTATGGCAGTGGTAAGGTGTGTTTGTGCGGGTCATCAGTTGCATGGTGCGTGGAGGCGAATGGAGGAAGTTCCTCATTTGCGTCATGCGTGAAATGTAGATCCGCTGTTGCGCTGTTTGTGGCCGGGTCGGTTAATAGTTGGTCTGCCCGTTTTGTTGTTGACTGACGTGTATTGTTGGTATGAGTGGCGATAGCCTGCTCGAAACGGCGCTGCAAATCTGTGTCTGCCGTTGTGGGGGACGTTGGTAGGGAGGGGACACCTTTGCCGATAGCTGTCAGTGGGTTCATGCTTTTCTGTTTTACACCCTTTCTTGTTGGCGATGGAACTCTTCTTGTTCCCGCTCTTCCTGGCATTCGTTTTGGACACGGATCGCCTCTTGTTCCTGGCGACCCAATTCGTTAAATTTTTCCTGCTGCTGACGTGCGTGGTGCAGTACACGTTGGCATTCTTGTAGTTGACGCAGTTCCAGTTCCACTTTTTCGGCCATTTCAGCAACTTCCTTTTCCAACTGAGCTTCATTTTCGCGTAACAGGGCAACTTGCTGTTGCCAGCGTTCAAGACCTTTGCGGTCAATGGGTTGGCCTTGACACAGTTTAAAAAGACGTTGCTCTTCTGCTATTCGCCATTGACAGTAATCTTGCGAGGCTTGCAAAGCCTGTTTATGGTGTTGACGTGTCGTTTGAAGTTTCATTTGTTGCAGGGAAAAATGTCGTTCAGCGCGTTCAACACGTAGTGCTTTTATACGTTGTAAACGGTTAATCATTGTTTCGTTATCTGCTGCAAGAGTGCTAAAGTTTGCGGCAAATCACTTGTTTCATGAGTGCCTTGGCGCAACCAACTACGTATTGCTTCAATGTGTGCAATGGCATTGTCGGCAACGGGATCTTGCCCCTTTTTGTATTCTCCGATCTGCAACAAAAGCTCAACTTCTTCATATTTAGCCAGCCAATGACGTAACAAACCCGCCTGAGCCTGGTGTTCAGGAGTGATAATCTGGTTCATCACCCTGCTGGCGGAACGTAACACATCAATAGCTGGATAATGGTTAGCCGCAGCCAGCTTGCGTGACAAAATAATGTGACCATCAAGGATCGAGCGGGTTTCATCCGCTACGGGTTCTGTCATGTCATCCCCTTCCACTAATACAGTGTAAAGGGCAGTAATTGATCCTTTGTCAGATTGACCCGCACGTTCCATTAATCGTGGTAATGCCGCGAAGACTGACGGTGGGTAACCTCGTCGGGTTGGCGGTTCGCCGGCAGCCAGACCTATTTCTCGTTGCGCGCGGGCGAAACGGGTCACGGAATCCATCAGCAGGAGTACACGTTTGCCTTGATCACGGAAGTACTCAGCGATTGAGGTCGCGACAAATCCTGCCTTAGCCCTCTCCATCGCTGGACGATCTGAGGTAGCGACTACCAGCACTGAACGTTTCAGTCCTTCTTCGCCCAGATCCGATTCGATAAATTCCCGCACTTCGCGGCCACGTTCACCGATGAGCGCTAGCACAGTAACATCAACTTCGGCGTTACGAATCAACGTAGATAACAGCGTACTTTTGCCACCGCCCGCAGCGGCAAAAATTCCCATACGCTGACCTTCACCACAGGTTAGCAAGCCGTCAATAGCCCGCACGCCGAGTGAGAGCGGGTGCTCAATCCGTTTACGACTCATGGGCGCCGGAGCATCCCGATAAACCGGATACAAAGCTTGTGGTTCCGGCAACTGTCCGCCGGAAAATGGATTACCCAGTCCGTCAAGGATTTGTCCTAACAGGTAATCACCTACGCCAACCTGATGCATGGCTCCGGTTGGGCTTACTTCAGTATTTGAAGAAATGCCAAACATTTCGCCAAGTGGTGTCAATAGGGCTTGATGTTGTTGGAACCCAATCACCTCTGCTAGGAGGGATAGCGTATTGTCAGGATTGCGTAAATGGCAAAGCTCACCTATCCGCACTCCGGGGATGACAGCCTTAAGTAATGTACCCGTGACTTGAGTAACCCTGCCGCGAATCTGAATTAGTCGACATTCATTAATAGCGTGGCTCATTTGGCCGGGAATATGGTCAAGGGAAAGCTTCATGATCGTTTATATAACCTCTGCTGCAAGTACTATAAAGAAGGGAAAGGGGAAGAGATTGCAACCTGAGTCGGGAGTTTTTAGAAAATGGTTGGAGTTTGCGTAGCTATTCCCAACTTTGAGCCGTGAAGCTTCCCGGTTCACATGCTTGATGCATCTTACATCAGCTTCAGTGGGCAGATAACGATGAATTCTGTCCTTGGCGATAGTTTACGGCGGGTTTTGCTAAAAATTCGCGGCTGATTTTGGCATAGGCGCCGGGACGGTACCTTTATAATTTGTCCATTATTAACTCTGATATGACAGGATAGGCTATGGATATTATCCAGAATCATCTCCATTCGGTAACTTTGTCAGAACCTGATGCCGGGATTACAGCACAACAGGAGCAGGCTAGGGTCGGTCAGTTTCAGGGAGAGAAAGTGGTACTGGTTACTGCATCCCAGTCTTTTGCTGACGCGGCCGAAGAGCTTACTTTTGCATTTTCGGAACGCAAGGATATGCCGCTCTCCAGACGTAAAGTTAGCGATGGACATGCCAGGGTGAGGGAAATTGAGGCGTTGGTGGGTGAATACTTGCAGAAAGTGCCGGATCTGGAGCGTCAACAAAAGGTTAAAGCGTTGATCTCTCATTTAAATAGCAGCCAACTAACTAATATTGCTCAGTTGCAGGCTTATCTGGAAAGTTTCTCTGGAGAAGTGAGTGAGCAATTCTATGCGCTGAGTCAGGCCCGTGATGCGTTGGCAGGCAGGCCAGAGGCACGTGCCATATTGACATTGGTTGAACAGGAGTTGTCACGTTTAGCGCAAGAGCAAGGTATTGCTATCGAGTTAGGCGCCCGCATTACTCCTGATGCCACGGCAGCAGCCGGAGATGGAGTTGGTAGTTTGCAGGCATTGCGTAACATCTATCGTGATGCCGTTATGGATTATCAAGGGCTGTCAGCGGCCTGGCGAGATATCCAGGCCAATTTCAAGAGCAGCTCCCTGATGGAAGTGACAGGATTCATCATGAAAGCCCTGAGCGCTGATCTAGACAGCCAACCGCGACAACTTGATCCTATTAAGCTGGAACGTGTGATGAGTGACATGCATAAGCTTCGTCTGCTTAACAGCTTGTCGGTTCAGGTTGAGCAGTTATGGCAAAGCGTGGTAAAGGGGGAAAATCATGGCATACGGGCCTTCTGACCTTATGGGTGATGTCGTTTCTCTGCTTGAGAAGCGCTGGGCCAATGTGCGGGATGTTGAAATGCTCGGTCATGCTTTGGAATTGCAGAACAGCCAAACTCAAATTCATTTTTACCGGGAGTTGAAGCGATTGATTCGATTGATTCCGGTGGAAGTGTTCAGTGATGAAGAGCAGCGGCAAAACCTGCTTAATTCTTGTCAACTGGCGCTTGATACAGCAATTGAAAGGGAAGAAGACGAATTGTGGTCAGGAGAGGGAGCATCATGAACTGGATAGAGCCACAATTGCTCCAGTTTTGTCAGGATTTGGGTATGGAGATGTCTGATGCTTCCAGTCCCTTGATCCAAATCGATTTTGAATATTCTGGCACGTTACAGATTGAGCGCTATGGTGGATCATTAACGCTTTGGCTAGCCCGTGAAATTCCCTGGCATCAGGGGAGAGACGCGATGGTTAAGGCGATGTTACTCACCTTTAGCGGTCAAGGGCCAGAACTGCCCTTGCGTTGTGGCTGGCTGGGGGAAGATCGCTTGTTGTTGTTTGTGACATTAGATGAACGGCATATAACGTTGCCTTTGTTGCATCAGGCATTTCGCTCCTTGCTAAGAGTACAGCGTGAGGTGCTCGCTTCGTGAGTAGAATTGCTTCCGCCCATATAGGAATTGAGCAACTGACGGCGATCAGCCGGGAAGAGATAGAGATTGGTTTGCCTGATCGCTATGCGTTATTGCCCGATGGTCAATCCGTTGAGACTCACTCTGCACGTCTTTATCCTGCCAATAAAGCTGATCAGGCTTTGTTGGCCTTTGCCTGCCCACAAGATGGGTTTCACTCTCTGTTACGTCCCCATGACTTCCGTCAGGCTGTCAGTAGCTTGCGTGCAACTTTGCAACAAGGTGATGACATCAGGGTACAGCATGCTGTCTCTCTGCTGGAAAAGATGAATCAAGATGAACAGTTGTTGCAGATGGCTCTGCACCTGTTGCACAAGGTATAACCATGACTCTTAGTTCTAAACAGCAAAGTGCTTTGCTGCTGCTCGGCTGGCTTCAACTCCAGTACGGTCACCCTGACCGAGCCCGTATTTTATTGGATGCATTGCTGGCTTTGCATCCTGAACATCAGGAAGGACGCCGTGCTTTGGTGGTTTCATTACTTAAACTGCAACAAGGGAGCGTGGCGAAAGAACATTGCGCTCTCTTACGGGATCAGGGCGAGCAGAGTGAGGCTCTTTGGCTTTGTGTCAGCCGCGCTTGTCAACAGGAAGGGAACCTGAAAGAAGCACGTAGTGCTTATCAGAGTTATCTCTCTCAAGGGACCGAACTATGAATCGCGGGCTTGAGTTATTAAGCCGGATCGGCGAGCGCAAAGATATTATGCTGGCAATCTTATTGCTGGCAGTTGTCTTCATGATGATTTTGCCACTTCCTCCTTTCCTGCTGGACATTCTGATCGCCATTAATATAACCATCTCTGTCGTACTAATGATGATGGCGGTTTATATAAACTCCCCCTTGCAGTTTTCTGCCTTCCCTGCGGTATTGCTGGTGACGACCCTGTTTCGTCTGGCGCTTTCAATCAGTACCACCCGGATGATCCTCTTGCAGGCTGACGCTGGGAAGATTGTTTATACCTTTGGTAATTTTGTGGTTGGTGGAAACCTGATCGTGGGGATAGTGATCTTTTTGATCATTACCATCGTACAATTTATCGTCATTACCAAAGGTTCCGAGCGTGTGGCTGAGGTTAGCGCGCGTTTTTCCCTCGATGCCATGCCTGGTAAGCAGATGAGCATTGATGGAGATATGCGTGCGGGAGTTATCGACGTCAATGAGGCCAGGGAGAGGCGTAGCATTATCGAGAAAGAGAGCCAGATGTTTGGTTCAATGGATGGCGCGATGAAATTTGTTAAGGGTGATGCTATTGCCAGTCTCCTTATCATCTTTGTCAACATCCTGGGCGGAATAACCATAGGCGTTACTCAGAAGGGAATGTCAGCGTCTGATGCATTGCAGCTCTACGCCATTTTGACCGTGGGTGATGGCATGGTTTCTCAGGTACCGGCTCTGCTGATTGCCATCACGGCAGGTATCATTGTTACCCGGGTTTCGTCGGAAGATTCCTCAGATTTGGGTAATGAGATTGGCGAACAGGTCATTGCTCAACCAAAGGCGCTACTGATTGGTGGTTTTTTATTGGTGTTGTTTGGTCTTATTCCCGGGTTCCCGACATTAATCTTTTTTATGCTTGCGCTGGTGGTGACTGGTGGGGGTTATTTCCTGCTCCAGCGTCAGCGGCAAGCCAATGTTAGTCAGCAAGCTGATCTTCCCAGCCTGTTAGCTCAAGGAGCGGGTGCCCCGGCAGCCAAATCTAAGCCTAAGGTTGGCAGTAAAGCTAAAGGCGGGAAGCTCGGTGAGAAAGAAGAATTCGCGATGACGGTTCCTTTACTTATTGATGTGGATGCCGGATTACAGGCTGAGTTGGAAGCCATTTCGCTTAACGATGAATTAATACGGGTACGACGTGCCCTCTATTTAGACTTGGGAGTACCCTTTCCAGGTATCCACTTACGCTTTAATGAGGGTATGAAGCAGGGAGAGTACTTGATCCAGCTACAAGAAGTACCCGTCGCCCGTGGTCGGCTGCGTTCAGAACATCTGCTGGTACAGGAACCAGTTAGTCAGTTGGAATTGTTGGCTATCCCTTATGAGGAAGGCGAGCCACTGTTACCTAATCAGCCTACTTTGTGGGTGGCTGAAGTACATCAGGAACGTTTAACTAAGTCTGGAATGGCGGTTTTGTCGATGTCTCAGGTGATCACCTGGCATTTGTCACATGTGTTGCGGGAGTATGCCGAAGATTTTATTGGTGTGCAGGAAACCCGTTATCTTCTGGAGCAGATGGAGGGCAGCTATGGCGAGTTGGTCAAGGAGGCCATGCGCATCATCCCATTGCAACGGATGACTGAGATATTGCAACGGCTGGTGGGAGAAGATATCTCTATTCGCAATACACGTGCGATTCTTGAAGCCATGGTGGTATGGGGGCAAAAGGAGAAAGATGTGGTGCAGTTGACGGAATATATTCGCAGTAGCCTCAAGCGTTATATCTGTTACAAGTATGCTAACGGCAATAACATCCTGCCCGCTTATCTGTTGGATCAGCAAGTCGAGGAGCAGATTCGGGGAGGTATTCGCCAGACGAGCGCAGGGAGTTATTTGGCGCTGGACCCGGCGGTGACGCAAAGTTTCCTTGAACAGATGAAAAAAACGGTGGGTGATTTAACGCAGATGCAGAATAAGCCGGTGTTGATCGTATCAATGGATATTCGCCGCTATGTGCGCAAGTTAATTGAAGGTGATCACCACGGTTTGCCAGTGCTCTCGTATCAGGAGTTGACTCAACAGATTAATATCCAACCTCTCGGTAGGGTTTGTCTATGAATTATGACCCGCTTACGTCTTGGTTTGAGGATCGTGGTTATTCGGTGCAGCCTCACTGTATGGGGAATAGTCCAATTCCTCTTGGCTGGCGTGTGTGGAGTGAAGGCTGTGAAATTGCCTGGCGCTATGATGCACCGCGAGTTTGGATTGTCATGTTACGTCGTACCCGGCAGCGCCGGGGACTTGCTAATCCATTTGCTCCCCTTTATCTGTTGGCAACAGCCGCTATAGAAGTGCTTGGATCGGGTAGTCGGCTTTATGGTCAAGTTAATACTCTGGCTGATTCACCCCTTAATGATGAACGTCTGGCCCGATTCTACTACCGCTGGACAGGCGCGAGCGAGGTGGCGCCTGGCTGGTTCGAGTTAGAAGCCAGTCGTGTTATCTCGTTACATCAGATGAGAAAACAACAAAAAAAAGTCTAACTCTGACAGGAAGAATCAATATCTGCCTTTATTATAGGAGTCACTGATGCAAGAGGAACCCAATGCCAAAGTACTGCAAGCAGCTGAAGAAGCCATTAAGGACAGTGATCACAGACTGCAATTGTTACAGGAGATGTGGCAGTCTCTTGGTATCAACCCAAATGTAGGTACAGCGCTGTTTGGTCATGCTGATACTTTTTTGGTTCAGGATGCCGAGCAGGAACTGCTGACAGAAGTTAATCGCTTACGAAGCAGTCATTCTCACTCTTTGGAAGAGGGAAAGCGTCTCCGTCGGCCACCTCGTATGCGTGGCATTATTGTATAAGGATTTAAAGATGGAAATTAGGCCATATCAAAATGATCCACAGCTTTTCTTAGCAGATCTGGAGAAGGTTTCTCTGCAAGAATTACAAGGTTCCGGATCTTCAGAGCTTGATAAATTAGTTGGGCTTATTAGTAAAAATAAGATCAAGATTGAAGCAAAATATGATCCGGCTATGGATACGGTAAAGTTTGATACAAAGACTATTACTGACGATGAAGAGCTCCTGAAAAAAGTGATTGCCTATTTCCTGCCAGCAGATGCGGTTGTTAAGGGTGGTCACTTCGATAGCCAAATAAAGAATGGAATCGAGAATCTTAAATCCTTCTTGAATAACCCGACATTAAAAAAAGACTGGACATTAAGGGATTTCCTAGCTGCGGTTCATTTTAATTTAACGCCGGATCGTCTTGATGATGATGTCACTGAAGTCTTTATCTCTGTCATGCTAGGTCATGATAAAAAACGACTTGAGTTGCGTGATGAATTGGCAGCATTGACCGCAGAGCTAAAGGTTTACAGTGTTATTCAGTCGGAGATTAATGCGAAATTAGCAGTTAATGGGACTCTCTCTATTAATGATAGTAAATCTTTCGATCTGCTGAAACATGAGAAGTATGGTTTTAGTGATAAGGCCACTTTTGAGAAAAGTGCTGAATATAAGTTGCTAATCAATACATCTAAAGGATCACCAGACCTCTCCATTAAGGACTTTTTAGAAAGCTCCAACAAGCAAAGTGGGGCTATGAGTGGTCTGGCGACCTCGTATGAATATAATAAGGATAATAACAAACTGGCCAACTTTTCTACTTCGGTCAATGATCGCGTAAATCCACTAAACAATACTGTCCAGGAAAAAACCACGCGTTTAAATGATGTTAGTTCTCGTTACAACGCTGCTATTGAAGCGTTAAACCGTTTTATCCAGAAATACGACAGCATTATGCGTAATATTCTCGGCGCAATTTAAGGAATGATTATGGAGCACCAAGAAACATCTACCACTTCTGACCAATATGCACAAGAATTGGAGTCCTTTCTTCATGACGGCGGTACTCTTGCCATGTTGAAGGATGTCTCCAGTGATACGCTGGAGCAGCTTTATTCATTAGCGTTCAATCAGTACCAATCAGGCAAATGGCAGGATGCGCATAAAATATTCCAGGCTTTATGTATGTTGGATCACTATGATTCCCGGTTCTTCCTCGGATTGGGTGCGTGCCGTCAGGCGATGGGACAATTGGAGCAGGCGATCCAAAGTTATAGTTATGGAGCGATGCTTGATATTAATGAGCCTCGTTTTCCATTTCATGCTGCTGAATGCCTCCTGCAATTAGGAGAGCTTGATGGGGCCGAGAGTGGCTTCTACTCGGCTCAACAGTTAGCGGCAGCTTTGCCTGAACAGGCTGCTTTAGCTGCCAGTTCTAGCGCAATGTTAGAAGCCATCACAATAAAAAGGACTCAGGAAGATGACTCTGATAGCAAATGAACATCGGGTTCCTCTATTGCCGGGCGGTTCTCAGGTTGATGATATCCCTGTGGCTACACCTCCTAAAGAGGATTATCGCATTACGCTTAGCCAGGCTGGTAACGTACCGTCTGATGTGGCTAAGTCACGAGGGGTATCATTGCCGGCACCATTAGCAGTGAGTAATATTCGTCTTGATGTTCAGCAACAAGGGAAAATAGCTAGTCTGGTCGTATCGGTTACGCAAGGAGCTGCATTGGCAGCAGGGCTGACAATAAAGCTGACAGCAGAATTGAAAGAAACTTCGCGGTTGTCCTCTCTGGCGTTATCCTCACCGGAGGAGTTCGATATTGAGCTGGGTAAGCTGGCCAGCGATGTTAAGAGTACTCAAACGAATCTCAAGATCCAGGATATCCAGCGGGCGCGCCAGGAAAGCTTGCAGAAAATGGATGAAAACCAGCAGAAGATTAAAGACGCCGAAAACTCTGCCAAAGAGGCGCAGAAATCCGGGTTGTTCTCCAAAATCTTCGGCTGGATCAGTGCGATTGCTTCAATTGTGATCGGGGCAGTCATGGTTGCTACCGGGGTCGGTGCGGTAGCAGGCGCTATGCTGATTGCCGGAGGGGTAATGGGTGTGGTGTCTCAGGGGCTGCAACAAGCGGCTCAAGACGGTTTAATCAGCAAGGAAACCATGAAGTGGCTGGGGCCAGTAATAACTGCGATTGAGGTTACGATGGCTGTGGCAGCAGCGGCAGTCAGTTTCGGTGGTTCAGCCGCTGGCTTGATAGCCAAAATGGGCGCTAAGATGGGCACTAAAGTGGCTGAATTGACGGCTAAGATGGCGGTAAAGGCGGCAGAGTTTTCGGCAAAAGTCGCTGGTACAGCGGCTAATACAGCTAATACTATGTCTCGTAGCGTGAAAGTAAGTATTCAGGTAAGTGACGTGGTTGTTGATTTAGCTAATGGTGGTGCTCAAACTGCCAATTTTGCGTTCCAGAGTAAAGCGGCTAATCGACAAGCAGATGTACAACTTTCACGTAGCGAATTAACAGCATTCCGGGCTGTTATGGATAAGCTTAAAGAGGAGCTATCCCAGATGGTGGAATCTTTCCAACATGTCATGGAAATGGTCTTTCAGATGCTCAATGCTAGGGGTGACATGATGAACAATCTTGCCAGCCTACCGCATAAAATTTAGGGAATAAAAAAATGAATACTATTGATAGCTTCAACGTTTCTCAGGCGATCACTTTCAGCAACACAACTGATGTTGTTATTGATAAAAATTCTGCGGTAACAACACATGAAGCAGCTATCCAGCAGTCGGAAAAAACCGGGCGTATGGATAAGGTTGATTTGATTGCACCACGACAGGGGCTTGATCTCAGTCGGTTAGGTAATGTCAAGCAAGAATTGACTGGCATACTGGATATGATGTCGCTGCTTTTTGAGATTGCCAAGAAGATGCGTGAATTGGGTATCTTGCAGCGTGATACTGAAAACAAGGCAACTATTAATGCTCAGAAGTCACAAGTAGATGAGATGCGTCATAGTGCCAAGCTGACGATTGCTATGGCTGTTGTTTCAGGTGTAATGGCGTTTGGTTCAGCATTGATAGGGGGCTTCTCTGCTTTTAAAAATAGTCAGTCGATTAAGCAGCAGAAGACGCTGGACAATAATATTGCTGGGCGTAAAGAATTAATCGACATCAAGATGCAACAGTCAGGTAAGAGTAGCGATGCGGATCGGGCAGCGATTGGTAAAGTGTGGGATACAGCACAAGATGCTGACAAGAATGCTCTGAAATCTCTTACACTGGTTTTTGATAATCGTAACAGCAAGCAGCAGATCTCCAGTTCGGTGATGAACGGTTTAAGAGATATGTCTAATAATGCAGTGCAGGTAGAACAAGGACTTTCTCAGGCCAAAGCCAAGGAACATGAAGTCGATGCGTCTGTTGCCCAGCACGAAAAACAAAAGAGTGAAGATCAGATCTCATTGAATAACAACTTTATGAAAGATATTTTGCAATTGCTGCAACAACTCTCTCAGAGTGAGGTTCAAGTATTACGTACGGTGTAATGCTGGTAGCAGACAAATGTTGATATTGTAGATATGAGCGCCCTAGGAAGGGGCGCTCAAACTGTTAATAACGTTTTAGTTTTTGGATCAGGGCTTTGGTTTACCAAGGTTAGCGTAAAAATAAGCTAACTAAGAAAACTTACTCTACGACAGTATTCATTCGAAATGGTCATCTTCGTAGGACATCTTACAGAGCAAAGTGTGTTACAGAAAAAGTGTCCACTTATGATCCGGTGTTTGGTTTTTGATAATCACCGGAGTGACCTTTTTATTAAAAGAACTGCCTTTTAGTGACAGAGGCATAAAAGATGATAATAGTAAACTAATCCCCTTTTCTGCGGGAGTAACCCGTTTGCTTAACCGCGCGGTAACTTCGAGTTTACCTGATTTCCTTCTCTGCGGGAGTAATCCATGGATGTGATAATTATCATCAACCAAGTTTTGGCTGACTTTGCTGCTAAATTTGGCTTGCCACACTTAGCTTTAAATCATGAAGGTGTGGCTGCTCTCTGTTTTGATGAGCATCTTAACCTCTCTTTGATCTTAATTCCTGAACGTGACCAACTCGTTTTACAGGTAGATGTTGCTGATATCACTGCGGTTGGGGAAGGAATTTTCCGTCAATTAGCCAGTTTTAATCGTCATTGGTATCAGTTTGATCTTCACTTTGGTTTTGATGAATCAACTTTGATGGTACAGCTTTATCGGCAAATGTCAGCCAGTCGACTGAATCTGGCTGCTTTTGAGGAGAGCCTTTCGAGTATGTTGGATCACGCCGAGTTTTGGCAGGAGTTATTGCAGGCTCAACTTCCGACTGACTCTCAACTGAGTAATTCTCTGGGAATGCGAGTATGAAAATTGATAATTCATTGTCTATTCATTTAACAAACGTACCTCATGAGAATGACAATCTTTGTTGTGGCCGCAGGGTTATACCTGGGCATGTACCGCAAAATTTTCATGAGCCGCTTTCTGCTGTGCTAAATAGGGGCCTTGTAATAGAGCCTGAACATGAGACAGCATTACAGCGCTTACTGGATGGGCAGTATACCCCGTTATCACAACGTAGAATTAGCCTGTTATGACCAAAATAGGGCTGGTATTGTTGTATTTGTTGATTACCGGGTGTGTCAGTAAGGTAATCAAGAATGACGCATCACCGTTGATTGAGGGGGATGTAGCTATGCCAATTTCTTTGACCAGAACAGCAAATGTTGAACTGTCATTGCTTGCTGTTGTTGAAGGCAAAATATTGACCGTGGGGGAGATGAATTATCGCTTGGATATGTTACCTCTCACTTTTTCTATGCGTTTAAATCCACAGTTCTCCCATGATGAGTTGTTTTTAAGAACTCGCCTGCGCTGGGATGGGAAACAAGCGGTACAAGCAAAGAGTCAACAACGAATCGTGACAGGAAAGAGA
Source organism: Photorhabdus viridis (assembly GCF_040256935.1). NCBI lineage: Bacteria > Pseudomonadati > Pseudomonadota > Gammaproteobacteria > Enterobacterales > Morganellaceae > Photorhabdus > Photorhabdus viridis. Next base: position 19,515 of record NZ_JBEJZY010000017.1, on the reverse strand, counting down.
ATTATAGTGCAATTGTCTCCTTTACCTTGTTATCCAGAGTGTCTATAAGCTTGAGTAGTCAATATCTTGGGCTATTTTCATTATCTTATATTGAGTAATTTTACGGGATATTTTTTCTCCTCCTCCGTTGTTTCCTGATATTTATATCGCTTTGCTATATTTGACTTTTTCATCCTCAAAATATTTGGCTACATTTGTATGTGGAGGATTCCTGTAATATTGGAAAATCCAAAATATCCTGTTAGATTTATTAATTCGTAGGGCAATGACCTTAAGATATTCATGTTGACCTCCTATTCTATGGCATTGCCTAGGTTGCCATTCCAATCTGTATATTTTTCAATTGTGGCAGCCTCTGTCCAAAACTATTCAAAATTCATCAGTGAAAGTGTGAATGGTGTTTTATTCTGGATTAACAACGTTGCGCTTATTAGTCGAATCTGCTTTATTAAATAAATTCATTTTTTGTTATCATGTGATGTGTAAACTGCATACGATACTGAAACAAAAACCAGGAATGGTATTTATTATCTCTTTGCTGAGGATAGGATTATGAGTCAATTTCACTGCAATAATATAACAATAGATTACAATGACAATGGAATTGGTCCAATAACATTGTTATTGCTTCCTGGATGGTGTGAACCTAAAACGGTTTTTATTCCATTTGAAGCGTTGGCTATGGAAACTTTCAGAGTGATTAGCTTGGATTGGCGTAATCATGGATTGTCCTCACAATCGGCATCGCCATTAACGCCAGAGATATTGTTAAATGATATTGTTTCTTTCATTAATTCATTAAAAATAGAACAGTTTATACTGGTTTCGGTTGCTCATGCCAGTTGGATTGCTACCGATATAGCAGAGATAATGCCAGAGAGAGTATCTGCACTCGTATTTCTTGATTGGATTATGACTAACCCCGATCCTGCATTTTTTCAATCAATCAGCGATATTCAGGATCCTGAAAGTTGGACTTCAGCAAGAGATTCTTTATTTAATTTCTGGATGGGGGGAGAAAATAATAAAATCATTATGGATCATTTAATTAAAGAAATGTCACAAGTGGATTTCCCTGTGTGGGAAGCCGCCGGAAAGGCGATAGCTGGAGCATATAATAGATTCGGTTCTCCTTTAGAACGATTGAAAGTTTTTTCCGGAGGGCATCAATGTATTCATATTTATTCTTTGGACAGAAGTGATAATTATTTACTTCAGCAGAGAAAATTTTCCTCTGAGCACTCATTCTTCCAGGTTAAGCGACTAGAAAATTCCAGGACCCATTTAGGGATACTTGAACAACCTGAAGAGGTTTATCGTGTATTAAAGGAATTTATATTAAAGGCGTGATAGTCAGCCTTGTCTTTTTATTTAAGGATACGATATCGGAAAATTAAAAAATAAATTTTAAATTCGGTTTTTATAGAAAATTAATAATAATTGTCAGGTGTGATATTATTTGTTTGGAATAGTTAAAGCCTTAATTAAGTTATATATCTAATAAATTTCAAGTTGCAGCGCGGCGGCAAGTGAACGTATCCCCAGGAGCATAGATAACGATGTGACTGGGGTAAGTGAACGCAGCCAACAAAGCAGCAACTTGAAAGATGAAGGATATATGTCTGTTAATTGTTAACATTCCCTGATACATAATGATACACAACCGGTGTTTGTTGATGAGCACGGAATTATACTAAATGTAAGTAATCACCTTACAAAATTTAAGGCTGCACTATGTGTGGCCTTTTCTTATTCTACTGATTTTGCAGTATTCCTATTAACTCAAATTTAAGGCTACACGGCAGCCTGTGGATTCCCATTGTATCAATGGGAGGAAAGGATGAAATACATGGATAAACAGCCTGACATTTGGATGCAGCTATGGTTATGGCTGCTGTCAGTCAAAGAGCAAGGTATAGGTGCGGCGCTGGCTGCTGCAATGGCTTATCTCAGAGGTCGATATAACGGAGGTAAGTTCTGGACGACAATTATGGATGCCATCATGTGCGCCATGATTGCTTGGTTTATCCGTGATGTGCTGGATTTCTTTGGTATGAGCACGGATTTGGCTTACATCGGCAGTGTCATTATTGGTTATTTGGGAACTGACTATTTCGGTCAGATCTTAAGAAAAGTGGTTAATAACAAAACAGGCAATAAGTAAAAGGAGTAAATGATGAGCAGAGGCATACGAAACAATAACCCCGGCAATATTCGTTGGGGTGATGACTGGCAAGGCTTGGTTCTTGGATCACAGCGTACCGATAACGCTTTTTGTCAGTTTGTCAGTCCTGAATATGGTATTCGGGCAATGATTAAAATTTTACATAATTACAATAGGAAATATGGTCTAAAAACAGTGAAGGGGATTATTTCACGCTGGGCTCCCCCGAATGAGAATAATACCGATGGTTATGTTAATCGTGTGTGTAAAGACACCGATGTTACCCGTGACCGAGTTGTTGATGTGTTTAATCAGGCATTTATGACCAAATTGATTAAGGCCATTATTACCGTAGAGAATGGTAGCCAGCCCTATAACGACGAGGTGATTGATAAAGCCTTTTCACTTTTGTAGGGCGATATGATGAAGTTTAACTCACACGGTTACACCTTCGTTGCACTGGTTCTTGTCTCGTTGGTGGCTCATCACTATTACGGTAAGTACACCAAACAGCTTGATACGACAGTCCAGCTACAGAGCGAGTTGCTAGAGCAACAGAATGAAATCGCCAGTCAGCAGGAGAGGATAAAACTTCTGTCTGATCTGGATAATAAATATACAAAGGAACTTGCCAATGCCAAATCTGAAATTGATGTTCTTCGTGGTGATATTGCCGCTGGTCGTCTCCGGTTGCGTATCGCGGCAACCTGTAATCAAAGCGAAGCCGGTTCCTCTGGCAGCATGGGCAATGCAAGAGCCCCACGACTTAACCCGGCAGCTGAACAAGATTATTTCGATCTCCGAAGAATGATTATTGAGAACGAAAAACAAACTAAATACTTGCGGGAGTATATCAAAACTCAGTGTCAATAGCTGAGTTTTGATCATGTTATTTCACAATGTCAAACAAGGTAGGTGTGGGTTGGTTATCAGGTAAGTATGCTTAAAGTTAAACAGGGGATACTGTGTTTTGTAACACAACCCGATAACCATCAATATCTTCAAATGTTTTACCATTAACATCCCAGTATGGATTGTAAGAAGGAACCGTGATAAAATCAGCGGTTTGCATTAACGATATTTGATGTAACCATTCTGAATGGTCTGATATATAGAAGGCCAGTAAACTATCTTGTGTGGGTGCTCTGCCTGCGGTTGTACCATGATGATGTGTAAATTCGAGATGCCAGGGATGATCTGGATGTCCTAATATGATGCCATCAAAGTTTTCATGATTTTCGAATCGACCTAAAATAATAAACCCTAAACCTTGGCAGTACATGTCGGCAACCTGATTTAAGTTATCGGTTGGTCTGGCTATTCTTAAGATGGTTGATGTTTGCATGATAGTCCCGGTTGATAAAATTTTTATGGAATATATTCAACTTTCAGGTTTTCTGTCTCTAATATAAAACAATCAATAATAGTAGTGGATAACCGTGAAAAGTACAAAGTGGTGTTATTGAAAATTAGAATAGTCTGAAAGTGTTAACAATTAAATTATAGTCTCAAAATATTCAATATCACCGAGATATTGTTTATAATGAAATCAAATTTAGTGTTTTATAAATTATCTTGTGTGATAAAATTATTGGCTGTTTTTTAGTCTGTCATCATCATATAAATCACAAAGTCACTTATGTGAACACCGGCTTGATACCAGTCAGTGCGTATTTTTTCCACTAATGTAATCTCAATCATGTATTCGGTGTCGATAAATTCTGATGAATGTTCTTGTTATCTTGCATCAGAGGGATGTGGTTATTACTTTATATTTGCAATAGTACCTTATAAAATACATTCTATAATTAAATAGTTGATAAATATATTATTTGTTTGATTTATATTTATTTGATAGTTTGAATTACTCAAAAGTGTTAAGTTGATTTTTATTGTTTTTACAAAGTGATATGACCAGTAACATAGAGGCTTGTGATACTTAAGCAAAATTTTTATATTATATTATATTATATTATATTATAATCTAGTTTTCTTAGGGAGATTATAATTAATACTAATTGATGTATTTTTTTGTTTATTATTTTTTAAGGATAAATTTCTGATGAATATTAAGGAATTAATTATAGTTCTGGCATCATCCTGTTCTATGTTATTAGGTGGTTGTACGGTTGCTCCTGGGAGTAGTCTTCCTGTTTATAATAAAGAAATAATCAATGGTAATGATAATAACTATGATATTAATGATTTGGTAAATGTTTATCCGGTAACACCTCAGTTAATTGAAAAGTTACGAGTAAATTCTGCTATTGCACGTCCTAATCCTGAGTTAGATAAAGAATTACAGCAATATGAATACCGTATTGGTGTAGGTGATGTCATTATGGTTACTGTCTGGGATCATCCTGAATTGACAATACCAGCAGGGCAATATCGTAGTGCCAGTGATACAGGTAACTGGGTGCATTCTGACGGAACCATTTTTTATCCATATATTGGCAAACTTCATGTGAAAGGGAAAACGGTCACTCAAGTGCGTACTCTGATTACAGAGAAGTTATCAAAATATATCGAATCTCCTCAGATTGATGTAAATATTGCTGCTTTTCGTTCACAAAAAGCTTATATAACAGGCGAAGTTGCCAAGTCTGATCAACAACCTATCACCAATGTTCCTTTAACTATTATTGATGCGATTAACCATGCTGGTGGTTTGACCGAAAATGCTGACTGGAAAAGGGTTATTTTGACTCATAAGGGAAAGGAGACGATTATTTCTCTGCAAGATTTAATGCAAAATGGTGATCTGAAGCAAAATCGTCTGCTCTACTCCGGCGATATCTTATACATTCCCCGTAATGATGATTTGAAAGTATTTGTTATGGGGGAAGTTAGAAAACAGAGCACTTTGCGTATGGATCGTAGTGGTATGACCTTGACAGAAGCATTGGGCAACGCTGAAGGTATGGATCAATTATCAAGCGATGCGAGTGGAGTTTTTGTTATCCGTTCATTGCGCAATGTGCCTGATAATAATGGAAAAATAGCTAATATCTATCAGCTCAATGCTAAGGATGCAACAGCATTAATCCTGGGTACTGAGTTTAATTTGCAGCCTTATGATATTGTTTATGTTACCAGTGCGCCAATTGTTCGTTGGAATCGGGTTATCAGTCAGTTGGTGCCAACGATATCAAGCATTAACAACCTGACTGAAACAACCCGATGGATTCGTACGTGGCCTAATTAATGTTTAATTCTATTTTAATTGTGTGTGTGGGTAATCTTTGTCGATCTCCAACAGGGGAGCGTTTATTGCGGCAGCGATTTCCTCAGAAGGAGATTTATTCTGCGGGAATATCGGCTTTGACGGATAAACCTGCACATGAGCTCTCAAGTAAGATTGCGTCCAGATATGGATTGTCTTTAGAAGGGCATACCGCACGTCAGCTAACCAGTGAATTATGTCAGCAGTCAAATCTGATTCTGGTTATGGAAAAAAAACATATTGAGGCGGTAAACCGGATAAACCTAGGGGCAAGAGGGAAAACAATGCTTTTTGGTCATTGGCTAAGTGAAATGGAGATTCCTGATCCTTATAAATCCGATATAGAGGTTTATGAATATGTATATCAATTATTGTTTAAGAGTGCTAATGGTTGGTTGGGTAAATTATAACTTATAAGTATTTTTTGATTCTGGGTTTTTTATTTTTCATTGCTTCTTAATAAAGTAATTATAGGCTTTTTATGACTAAATCAGATAAATCAAGTCACACACATACGGATAGTGATGAAATTGATTTAGGCCGTCTTATTAGTGCCTTATTCGATTATCGCTGGGCCATTGGCGGAATCACTCTCTTATTCATGGTTATTGGTCTTGGTTATTCCTTAGTTGCTACACCTGTATACAAAGCGAATGCTTTATTGCAGGTTGAAAAGAAAAGTGGCGCACTATCTTTAGTTGGGGACATGACGGAGATGCTGTCTGGAAGACAGTCAGATACATCAGCAGAACTGGAACTATTAGTTTCCCGAATGATAATAGGCAAGACGGTAAAGGACTTGAATCTGGATATTCAGGTTACCGCCGACTACTTTCCTGTAATAGGCAAGGGAATTGCTCGTCTTCGAGGTATGCCAAAGCCTGACATTGTTATTAAAAATTTTACGGTATCATCAGAGCATATTGGTAAAGCTATAAAAATATATGTTGATGATTCAGAAAATTATCAGTTGGAGTTTGACGATCAGGTTTTTCACGGGCAAGTGAATAAGGTACTTGATGCTGGCGGCGTAAATTTGCTTATCTCAAATATCTTAGCTTCTCCAGGGCAAAGCTTTACATTGGTTAAACGACCCCGGTTGGATGCCGTTCGTTCATTGCAACAAGCTTTACGGGTGACGGAGAAAGGAAATAATACCGGCATTATCTCGCTTGAAATAGAAGGTGATGATCGTAAAAGAATAAAATCGATACTTGATAGTGTCAGTAAGAATTATTTACAACAGAATGTGACAAGAAAAACTGAAGAGGCTGAAAGTAGTCTTAGTTTTTTAAAGAATCATTTACCTAAAGTTAAAATGGCGCTCAATAGTTCTGAAGAGCTGCTTAATCAGTATCGTCAAGCTAATGAATCTGTCGATTTATCACTTGAAGCAAAATCAGCTCTGGAGACATTGGTCCAGATTGAAAAACAGCTCAATGAGTTGACTTTCAAAGAAGCTGAGTTACAGCAATTGTATACCAAACAACATCCTGCTTATGTTGCTTTGCTTGATAAACGTAAGACGTTGGCTGAGACCAAAAAGGAGCTTAATCAGTCAATCAAACGGTTACCGAAAACACAACAGGAAATTTTACGTTTAACCCGGGATGTTCAGGTTGGGCAAGAAATTTATGTTCAGTTACTCAACAAACAGCAGGAATTGAATATCCTGAAAGCTGGGACGGTTGGTAATGTACGTATTATTGATGAAGCTGTTGTAGAAAGTTCAGCTGTAAAACCGAAAAAGCCACTGATCATTGCGGCTATGACGATGTTAGGGCTTATATTGTCAATCGGAGTCGTTTTATTAAGGGTAATGTTCCGTAAAGGAATTGAAAGCCCTGAGCAATTGGAAGAAATTGGAGTTTCCGTTTATGCAACTATCCCACTATCTGAGACCCAGGCTAAACTTGAACAGCAACAGAAAAAGAGAACTCATCGTCAGAAATTGCGGTTATTAGCTATTCATGATCCTACTGATTTGGCTATTGAAGCATTGCGGAGTCTTAGAACGACCCTGCATTTTTCAATGATGGAATCCTCGAATAAAGTTATTCTTCTTTCTGGTTCAGCGCCTGAATTGGGAAAATCTTTTATTTCGGTGAACCTTGCGGCAGTATTGGCATTAGGTAATAAACGCGTTCTTTTAATAGATGCAGATATGAGAAGAGGCCATTTGCATAAGGTGCTGGAAAGTCCTCAATCTTTGGGGCTTTCTGAATATCTGGCTGGTCAGAATCAGTTAAAAGAGGTTATTACCAGAACTTATCTTACTGAACTTGATTTTGTCAGTCGGGGTAATACTCCGCCTAATCCGTCAGAGTTGCTTATGCATAATAGATTCAAGGAGTTATTATCTTGGGCAGAAGAGCGTTATGATTATGTCTTGATAGATACCCCACCTATTTTAGCCGTAACCGATGCTGCGATTATTGGGAGATATGCGGGAACTTCATTGTTAATTGCCCGTTATTATAAAACGAGAGTTAAAGAAGTTGATGTTGCTATTCGCCGATTTGAGCAAAATGGCACTCATATTAAAGGGGTATTGCTAAATGCGGTAGAGAAAAACTCCAGTCTCTATTATGGCGGACATTATCAATACAGTTATAAAGATTAACCTTTTTCTCCGGCTTTAGCCGGAGAAATTTTATCAATGAGTTCGCTCGGGTAAAAAGAAGATTAATCATTTTTCCTTTTATTTCGTAAGGATAGCGACGGCGAACCTGCTGAAATTTTCCTCCCGTTACTTTATGCCTTTACAGTGACAGAATGTAACTATAAGATGCATTTAAAATGAATCTTATTATCAGGGAACTTCTATGAGCGATTTTGTTTGCTATAAGCGAATGCCAATCTGGCAAAAAAACACTATTCCTGACATGTTCACTGAAAGACATAACACCAAAGAGGGGACGTATGCTTGTCTTGAGATTCTTGAAGGTGAACTGGAGTTTGTGATTTTCGATGGTGATCAGGAAAAAACGGCATACTTTAATGTGCAAAAGCAACCTCCGATTATTCAGCCAGAGGTCTGGCATAAAATAAAATGGGCGAGTGATGATATTAAGTGCCAGCTCTCTTTCCTATGCGAACCACAATATCTGTTTTATAAGCAAAATAACTTGTCATTACCTCACTCAGAGATCAGATATTTGGCAGATATTATTTCTCCTTGTAAAACATTGGATTTGGGATCCGGTCGTGGCCGGAATACTTTCTATCTGGCAGAAAGAGGTTATGACGTTACAGCGGTGGATATCAGTCTGCAACATATTGATGCAATTAATGCTATTAAAGAGAAACAACAGGTTAAAAATATCCATACAGCTGTTTATGATATTAACTTACACAATATTGTAGAAAAATACGATTTAATTATTTCAACTGTGGTGCTGATGTTCCTACAACGGGGAAAAATTGCTGACATTATTTATAATATGCAGAAGCAGACGAATGAGGGTGGAGTTAATTTGATTGTTTGTCCGGTTGAAACAGATTATGCACCATATTCATTACTGCCATTTAAATGTTTTTTGAAACCAAGAGAGTTGGAGCGTTATTATGCTGATTGGGAAATGATTAAGTATAATGAAAATTCTGGGCTTCTTCATAAAACAGATGAAAATGGTAATAGAATAAAATTAAACTTCGCAACGCTTATTGCCAGAAAGCGGTAAAATATTTAAATAAATATATTAATATCAACAGTCGATTTAACCGACTGTTGATCTATTTTATAAGTTTCAATCACGAATGTATGTTCTATTCTGTTATATTCCAGTTTTTATTATTAAAGATTAAACGCAGGTTTGCATGATTTTGTTATATTGTTGTTGGTCACGGTACATTTGCAGATAGACTTGATATTTAGCTTGGTGAAATAAAAAGGTCTCTTTTTCCGGTCTAATAACGTTGCCGTCACGTACCATTGATTTTGCTGCCTGAGTGACGTTTTCAAAGGAATCGCAGGCAACAGCACCGAGCAGGGCTGCACCAAGATTAACGGCATTCTCTTCCTGAGGCAGATGAATTTCGCGTCTGGTTGCGTTGGCGTATTCACGTAGCCATAATGGGTTTTTGGTTGCTCCACCACATATAACTAGTTTGTTTATTTGGTGTCCGGCTTCTACTAATGTATTAATAATGTGACGAGTGCCATAAGCGATAGATTGCAGGGTTGCCAAGTAATAGCGGGCCAGAGCATCCCGACCATTTTCCAGCGTGAGCCCACTGACCATTCCTTTGGCGTTAGGGTTTGCCCTTGGTGAACGGTTGCCATGATGGTCAGCTAAAATATGTAAATGAACCGTTGGGTGTTTTTCTTGTTTTTCTAACTGTGCAACGGCTTCATTCAATAGCTGGTAGTATTGATGATCAGATGCCTTAGCTTCTGCTTCCAGCTCCTGCCAGCTGTTATGCTGACGTATTGACCACTCAACTAATGCACCGGCGGCGCTTTGCCCACCTTCGTTGAGCCAGTAACCGGGTAGCATTGCGCTGAAATAAGGTCCCCAGACACCCGGAACCATGACAGGATAGGGACTGACAATCATGTGGCAGTTTGAAGTTCCACTGATAATGACTAGACTGCCTTCTGGATATGCGCCGGCCAGCGCCAATCCACCCGCATGTGCATCGATAATACCACCGGCGACAACAACGCCTGTGTGTAGCCCAAAATCTTTAGCCACTTTAGCGGTCAGATAACCGGCTTTATCGCCAATATCAAGAATGGTAGATGGAACTTTATTGGTTAAATCTTCTAAACCCACCTCATGAAGTAGATCTTCGCTGAACTGTTTTTGATGAGCCAGATAGTTCCATTTGCAGGCAAGAGTACAGATACTGGCTACATCAGCGGCAGTGGCTTTCCATACTAAAAAATCGGCTAAATCAAAGAAACGCCATACATCCTGATAACGCTGAGGAAAATGGTTTTTTAGCCACAATATCTTCGGCAGTTCCATTTCAGGACTGATTTCACCACCCGCATAGCATAGTGCCGGATCATTGGTTTGATTTATCGTGATGGTTTCTTTGGTTGCCCGATGATCCATCCACATGATGATGTCGTGTTCAGGATCTCCATTTTCAGCTACAGAAAGCGGCAGCCCTTCATTCGCTACAGCGACTAGTGAACAGGTAGCATCGAAACCGATTGACTTAACATCAAGGGGATTAATATTCGCCAATGTGACAGCTTCTTTTACTGTTGCACACACTTGTGCCCAAATATTCTTAGAAGATTGTTCGATAAAATCGGTTTTTGGATGAAATTGTTGAATAGGGAGAACCGAGAATGCATGTCGTTTGCCGTGTTGGTCAAAAACCGCAGTACGGACACTGGCTGAACCAACATCAATACCAATGAAATATTGTTGTTCCATCATGTGATTCTCCTCTTATTCGTTAGCTTAAGCTGACAAAATGAGTTGGATAGGACAATAACACAATGAGGTTATTCAATTATTGTGAAGCGGCTCGAGAAAGATTCGGTAATTTTATGATGGTAAAAAATACTACACATATTTTTCTATTCATCAGCGGGGAGAAGGGCAGACCTCTGTACTTAAATTATTTGTTGAGAATTTTGTAATAAAAAAACAAGAAGGTGGTGAATATAATTATAGCAAAAATAGCCAGACAGATTACTCGGATGAAAATATATTTACCATCTTTGGTGTCAGAATCAGTTGGAATGTAGTGTATACAAAGTCTCTATTTTAACGAAACATATAAGATTGTATGTTGTTTTTGTAAATTTAGCTTAATGATAGGCCCTGCTGTGCAGAACAGGCACCTATTTTTTCAGATTTTTTTGAAAGATAAATTGTTAGATGGATTTAATTTTATCTTCTGATATATACCATCGAAGAGAATTTTTAACGGGAGACGGAGTTACCATAACTAATCCTTTGTCAGCCAGTTTCAATAGCAGATAACGAGCTTTATAGATAGTGAAATCACATTGCTCTGCTACATCACGTGTGCTGGGCCATGATTCCGGTGGTGGAGCTATTTGCATTTCCTGAACGGTACATAATTTGGATATGACATTAAGTACTTGATCTGTTTGGGAAGGTTGAGTTGAATTCTTCCGGTTTTCCATATTAACTCCAGGCTTTATCGAACCCAGTTAGATACCTTGAGTTACTTGGGGTAATCCGACGGTTAATTTCAACATATGTGAACAATCTAAATGTCCGTTCATAAAGAATTGCCGGGTATATCCTGTTTTGTCAAGGTTGGTTTTTGTACGATGCAGATTGATTATATCGAAAAATTAAAATTTTATATCTTTTGATTTGATAAACAAGTGCAATAAAGGATTTTATCCTAATGTAGATATAATTTGCGACACTATAGATCGCAAATTATAGTATTGAAATGTTATATAAGTATTTTGTTGTGAAGTTATTTGAATTTGTATTTTTTGTTTTTATTTTTCAAATTATTCTGTAATAATTTGAACTTCAATAAGGATATTGCTTATGTATAAATGTTTATGGATGAATTGTGTTTTCATTAACTTATCTCTCATCATGATAAATCTAGTGGAGAGCCATCAATGATATCGTTTTTATTTTTCTGTGCTTAATGGATTTCTATATGTCGTGAATTTTCCACGTTTTTCTAACAGTCATATCTATGTCAATATATTTTGGCATCTTAACTATTCTAGTTAATGGATTCCATTCATAAAAAGCAAAAGATACTTAATAATCGCAAAAACATCCATTTATAAATTTACTCTGAAATTGAAGTTGATTTGTATTATGTTATTTTATTGAGTGTTATTAGATACTTTTGTATTTTATTTTTATCAATATATTGAGGGTTAGAAATGAAACTGAATAAAATTATGATGGCGACAACATTAATATTTGTTATTTCTATTATCGGTGGTATTGTGATTGATGTTCCGTATTTCATTAATTCGAACAATTTAGAGCACACTATAAGTCTTAGGAAAACTTCCAATTTGGCGTTGAAAGGTGAGGGGAACCAAATCCCGAAAAATACCGAAATTCGTTTGAAAAATTGCAGTTTGGAACCGGTGGTTCAACGGTTATTGTCTCGGGTAACTTCAAAAGTGTTGCTGGTTTTACCCTGTGTTATCAATAAACCAGATAAACCACCAAAGCCATGCCAGTGGAAGAAACTTCACATGTTCAGATTAATGGTAAGTTTTATTTTTTAATCGTTATCTTTTGATCATGGACTCTAATCACAAGATAGAAAAAATTGGTGATTTTTAAGAATAATCTGGTGTTTAAATTATCCTTCCTATAGATTTTCATGTTCCCTCTTTAGTTATTGTCATATCAGTCTTATAAAACTTTCAGATTAATATAAAGACAATGAAAATATCGTATTTTCCTTTTAAGGAAGATTATTGTTGTTTCATTATCAGATTATTTGTAAATAAAATTAAACATTAATAACGTGACTTTATTGTTAAATGATGTTATCAAATATAGAGTTAAAATTTATATTCTAATATTAATTTTTTTACTGATCGTTATCCTAGGATATCATCGTATAGGCAGTAAGAATGAATGATGGTTTTAACCGTTTAATAGCGTTACAAATATCGGCTTACCTTCAGCATTGATTGCTATTTGTTCTGTTAAGATAGTGATTTTCATTTTCTAATGAAAAAAGTATGAAAAACAATAAGAATGTGAAAAAACATGGCAAAACATCGTTTTTCGAACAATATTTTTCTAAGCTGTATATGGGTCATGTGGAGCATTGCTCTGGGGCTCTATCTGGTTGGTAATCTGTTTAGCTGTACAGTGACAGCGATTCTATCTTTTCTGGCTTTAATATTTTGCTTTATTAACATGAGATCGAGATCAAAAACTATGTTTGGAAAAAAAACAGAAACAGTGGCTGTGGAACCAGTGTCTCAGGCTGGTGATGATAAAAAGAGTGTCAGCGCAGAGGCCCACCGTTGCACTATTGTTGCTAAAAGTTCAGTCTTTAAGGGCGATATTGATGTAGAAGGTGATATACAGATCTGGGGTAAAGTGATTGGGAATATCCGGGTGAAAGAGGGAGCAATCCGCATTATGCATGCCGGGCGGGTCGAAGGTGAACTTAATGCTCCAGAAATCATAATTGACGGTGATGTTGAAGGGACTTGTTGTGCAGCAACATTGGATATTCTTGAACATGGTGAACTGCGTGGTATCAGTCGCTGTGGCAGTATGTCTATCAAGCGTGGTGGTTTATTCTTTGGGCAATCAGAACAGATTGAAAATAAAGCAACATTAGCATCTGAACGTGTTGTGCCAATAAAAGATACCAATAATGATAAATCCAAAGATAAGGCTACGGTAAAAACAAGTGCCTGATAGATAAACCAGGCCCGTGTATAGCAATTTATCTGTTTAATTGTTTTAATTCTCTTGGTTGAAGTATGTGCTTTTCGCACATATAGGCATTTTGCTTGTCTGCTGATATAGCTGATATTAAGGAAAATATGATGATTACACTGGAAACAGAAAGATTAATAATGCGCTCCTGGAAAGAGGAAGATAGGGGGCCATTCTTTCATTTGAATAGTAACGCAGAAGTTATGGAATACTTTCCTGCCACTTTGACGGTTGAACAAAGCAATACAATGGTGGATAGAATTATCCAGAGATTTGAACAGCAGGATGGTTGGGGATTATGGGCTGTGGAGCTGAAAGAAACGGGGGATTTTATTGGTTTTGTCGGTTTGAATATTCCTGTAGCAGAATTGCCATTTTCACCTTGTACTGAAATTGGGTGGCGTCTTGATAAACCATTTTGGGGTAAAGGTTATGCCAGTGAAGCTGCATGCAAGGCATTGGATTTTGCTTTCACTGAATTAAAACTTGAGGAGGTAGTTGCATTTACGACAGTGTCTAATTTGCGATCTCAAAAAGTTATGGAGAGGCTTGGAATGGTGAAAGATGAAAATACTTTCTTGCATCCTTTATTACCAGATGGGCACTTGCTTCATGAGCATGTGCTTTACAGAATTCGCCAGTAATAATTCTATATTCTCTTTTCTGGTTTTAGCGACCTTAGTGTTTTATACTACTGTTAAATATATATGTATTTTGGGAATTCAAATGAAATATGAATTAGCTGTTATGGCGGCTCTGGCTAAATTAGAACATCCCAACACACGTTCAATTGTGGAAGCGACAGGGATATCTGAGCGTAAAGTGCAACAGGTTTTGCAAATATTACAACAAGACTTAGAGGTAAAGATTAACTGTATTAGAAACGGTAAAGTCAGCTATTTTGAAGTTATTTCTTGGGGGATGTTTGAAAGCGGTCAAGCGATTAACTATAAATTGAGAGATTTGGATCTGGCTAAGTTTAAATATTCCCGTCAGCAAGAGAAAGATATTAAAAACCAAAATAATAGAAAAACAATAATGACAACTTATAGTGAAAAAAAATATTATTTTGACAGTGTAAAATTAAAAAACTATAGAGATAGCATGCGTCTTGAAGGGATGAATATTGTTATGAATAGTTTGCCTGAAACACCGAAAGAGCAAAAAAATCTTAAAGATAAACTAATTAGAAAATATAGTTTACAATGAGGTATTCATGGTAGATAAATATGGAGCAGGGCAAGATCCCTAT
Source organism: Photorhabdus viridis (assembly GCF_040256935.1). Lineage (NCBI taxonomy): Bacteria > Pseudomonadati > Pseudomonadota > Gammaproteobacteria > Enterobacterales > Morganellaceae > Photorhabdus > Photorhabdus viridis. Next base: position 4,486 of record NZ_JBEJZY010000017.1, on the reverse strand, counting down.
ACATATCTGGGTATCGATACACTTATTAATAAATTAGCTATTCGTGATCCCGTTATTCTTGAGCAGGCAGAAAGGGAATTTACTGAACTTGCTATATTGAATATTTCATTCCAGGAACCACCTTACAATTTAGTCTTTTGGTGTAAACTCCATAAACAGATATTTTCTGATTTATATGATTGGGCTGGTCAGCTAAGGATAATTGATATATCTAAAGGGGATACCCGTTTCTGTCATGCTAAATGTATTGAGATAGAAGGGAATAGGATATTTGATATGCTAGAGAATGAAAATTATCTTGTAGGATTAAATTATCAGAAACTTATTAAAAAACTTGCTGAATATTATGCGGAATTAAATGTGATTCATCCTTTTAGAGAAGGAAATGGGCGAACACAGCGACTATTATTTGAATATATTGTTATAAACTGTGGATATAAAATCTCTTTTGAGTCTATAAATGCTAAGCAGTGGATTGAAGCTAATATTTCTGCTTATCAATGTAATTATAAGCCATTGATGAAAATTTTCGGAAATTGTGTCTATTAAATTAGACAAGATGGGGATGATACAATAGTTAATAATTTTCCGATATCTTTTTATTTGAGATTTTTATCTACTTTGTATGTTAGGTATCAGAGAATAGGTATTATAAATGAATTTTTTCATCGTGGGTTATTTATCTGTGCTTTTATTAATATAATTTAGCCCGACAATCTTGGGGGTTAGTTCACCTATTTAAGTTGAATTAATTTTATTTAGAGTGAGCGTCTAGTTAAACTAACTAAATCCTTCTGTATTTTTCCTAGCATTTTCTGATAAGATTTTCTGTTGTTTCTGGTCAGATTGACATATATCTTGCCGTGTTATCAGTAAAGTGATAGGAAAAAAATTATTCTTATCACTTTGTTTATTAAATATTTCATTGTTAATTGAATTAAAGACAAATTGTTGAGAAAAAAGGACTAAGGAAAATTACCGGTGCACATGCTTTAGCGCATTTACCCAGAGAATGTTTGACTTGAAAACATATATTTGCAGACGCAAAGTTAGGTGTGAAAGAAGCAATACTTAATACTAAAAGACAGGCTGATAACTTTTTCATGGCTGGTACCTCATCAGGTGTTGATTGGAGTCATATAATTTATCTGAGTTACTAATTATCGTTCAATAATTAATATTGAGTTAATTTTTCGCTATTATTTTTGCTGTCTTGTTGAAAATCTGTTGAAGTTACTAAGCTTTCAATTTATTTTTTTAACTAAATCAAATATATATTGTTGAGCCAAAGATATCTCTATTTACTCAAATTATTGGACTATACAATCTACAGAACCAAATTATTTGAGTTAGTGAAAGAATAATTCACATAAAAAATCAATCTGACATTTTTATTCACTTATAGGAATAGTTGTTAATAATTAAGAAGAAGGAATAAGTGCAGATTGGCTACTGTAACATTATATTTAGTAACGTTATGTTTTATATGGTTTTGATTGTATAATGATATATCGGTCTCCACTTGTAATCCCTAAAATAATAATGGAAATTTGTCATTTATATCATTACATCCATGATAAATATATCACTCTAATAAACCCAAGATAGGAGATAAAAATGAAAAAAAGCTTATCCTATACGGCCTTAATGTCTGGATTAATTGCCATGTCAGCTATAGCAGAGGAGCTTCCTGAGAAAGGTGAGGTTGTTGCATTACAGTCTAATTCATGTGCGCAAGGTTACATTTCCCAAATCTATGTAACAGGTGCAACAGGAAGTTGGGGTATTCAAGTGGCTCCAGAAACTTATCCAAGTAAGACGACACATTTTGTATCTGATGATTTAGTCACTGTAGATAAAGATGCAGGAAAAGCTTTGTTTTCTCTTGCATTAACCGCGTTTAAAATACAAAAACGGGTTAATATTATTAACTTCAATGATGTGATTAAAGACTGCACTCTACCGAATTCAGAATTCAATCATATTGTTATATTTAGGTAAAACCGAATGATTATTTTAAGGCGATGGGATTACGACGGTAATCTAATAGTAATATATTGAATTGCGATTGGTTAATAAAAACAATGGAATAAATTGTGAGTAAGCCGGAATCAACGCCGGCTTAATTATTAACGTTGAAACTAGTCATCAGTTTCATTAGCTACGACTTAATGAGGATTTATAGTTACTTGATTACATCATATAGTATAGGTTTAACTTAACATTTAATCCTAACAGTTAAATATTTTGGATTCACATAATTCGGCAGTACCGTAACAGCGAAGGGCGAAATTACAGGAAATGGGGTTAAACTTTCATCACATGTGCATGGTGGTGTTGAATCTGGTGGTTCGAAAACCAACAGTCCAGAGTAAAAATATGTATAGAAATCTAACATCAAATATTATTGTCGCAGGAGCTTTGTTTGCCTGCGTGTTTAGCGCCGGAGCAAAAAACAGTGACACTTCTCGGCAAGAAAAGATATCCGCTATGTGTATGTCCCAGTCTATATTACAGCAGTATGCCGCGAATGCAGGGCTTAACTATATAGATCCGTCCACCCTCGCAGAAGAGGTCCTGTTACAAACAGGAAGTTACTCGACTGAAAGCCCGGTATATAAAGCTCAAAAGGAAGATGCTGTAAATCAAGGAAAAAAATTGATGCTAAAAGAGAAACAAGTAATGAATATTATCCGGTATTACTATGAGAATCGTGATGAAGCAATGTTGTCGCGGGGGGAAGGGGTTTCATCCGTTTTTCAGCAGCTATGTATCGTTAATCCAAAACGCTATCTTCCTAGCTACAACGCGTTAAAAGCAGCGGGAAAAATATAGAATCGAACGATTTAAGAATCTATAAACCCCTAGCCGTGTTGGTGGATAAAGTCATCTTCGGCTTACAGTACAATATTGTTGCGTATTTTCATCAGACGTATGACACTCATGACAAAATGATGTCAATGTGATGCTATTTTTCTAAATCTTGCTTTTAACGTTCGTTATCTTCTGGAATAAGGCTTATATAGGTGGCTAATTGTCATTTACTGCATGGTTGTAAGGTTCAGAATAGTGGTTTAATATGATACATAGTGACACATTATGACTGTTTGTGACTCACTATAACAAACTATTTGATAAGGTAGAACGTCATGAATCTATCACTAAGGAATTGTTTAGCAGTAGTTTTATTCGGAGGAGTGCTGTCGGTTCCTTCATTCTCTGCTGGTTATGTGGATTCGAGGGACGGTTGTAGTATGCTTAGCTTTAAAGTAGGTGAAACTATCTGTAGTCTGGATGATTTGAAAACTCAATATCAAGAAAGAAGAGAGATTGTTGATTCATTAGCTAATGAAATTAGCCAATATTATTTAAATCTCCTAAGCCTTGATGAAAGTCAAATTCGTGGTATTTTGCTTCAAAACGATATAGAAATTAATAAGGCTTGCGAAACCACAATGAGAGGGTTTGAGCAGGGGCTCAAAGCTATGTTGAAGCAAGATCGATCCGATGAAGAAAAACAAGAAATGAGGATGTATCTGAAATCTATAGCAAAGGCCAGATTTGAGATAACTCGTCTTAATGATTTTTCTCGTCAATTATTTACTTTGCCTAAGATTTATAAAAGCGATATAAATAAAGCTGCTCTATCAGAATTGGCTGCTTATACAACCAAAAAGATTGAGTCTGGGAATTTTTCATTTACTGGGTGATAAATGGAACAAGTGGATGTATCAATAAATGAGTATACGAGGAAAGATTTTTTTGATGACGTCTTCCTAAAGCATCCAGATCTTGAACAGGCTATTCTGCAAGATTTTAAACACTATAAAGAAACCGGAGAAGTCCCTGATTATTTTGGTAGGGATGTTGCTTACACTCAGCCAGAAGCAGCATATAAATCATGTATGATGCATATTCATCTTTGCTTTCCGCCTGATTCATTCCCTACAAATAGGGTTCAGTATTATAGAACGTGTAAATCAAATAGCCCAGAAAATGATGCTTGTCTAGTATACGTTCAAGGTCTTTTGGAAGAAAACAAATATTCCTTATTGGCGATAATGCATCCTGATGCTCATGGAAAAGCTAGAAATCCCAAGATAATGAGTTATCTGGCAAGAATAGCTCAGGATTTCAGAGATAATAACTAAACCCGTCCAGTACGGGTTTTTTCATATTTGGCCGCTTAATTGCGGTTTTTTTATTTCTATAGGGTTCGAAAATGCAAACTCGTTCATTTCTTCTTGATACCGAGTCATGGGATTTAACGTTAGATGATTCTGGAAATATCGCCATTACTGATAATCCCTATTCTGTAGCGCAGGATGTCGCTTGTGCCTGTAGTACATATCTGGTGAGTGCTGGTATGACACAACATTGGGTATTCCTTATTACCAGCGAATTTTGGGATATTGGCCGGGAACTCAGCTAATCAACAGCAAAATGCAACAAGAAGCAATGAAGTTACCTTATGTTCAGTCTGCCA
>NZ_JBEJZY010000016.1:0-92285 GCF_040256935.1 Photorhabdus viridis | reverse complement strand
TATTAAGCTATTAAGCTATTAAGCTATTAAGCTATTAAGCTATTAAGCTATTAAGCTATTAAGCTATTAAGCTATTAAGCTATTAAGCTATTAAGCTATTAAGCTATTAAGTTATTAAACTGTTAAACTATTAAACTATTAAACTGTTAAACTATTAAACTATTAAACTATTAAACTATTAAACTATTAAACTATTAAACTATTTAATATTCTTATTTTTCCTTTTTTATAGGTGTATGAGCATTAATAAAGCCAATTATTTTTCTCATTTTTCACTGATGGGTTTGTGATGGGCAGGTTTAAACTGTTATTAAAAATCATTTTTTAACCTCTGGTTTTAATCGGTATAATAAGATTTTAACCGTTGTTTTCACTACTTTTAATATCTGTTTTCTATTAAGTTTAATCATCATGGTATATTGTGTTTTACGTTTTATCAACGTTAATTATGCTCACTTTTTATCTTCCTGGCAATAAAAGGCCCAGAAGATGTCGCAGCGTAATACAGGCCTCCATAACACTCGCATAATCTGTATAACGGCTGTTCGAGGCGCACAGAAGGATGATCGCCAGAACGCTTCCTCCATCTGCAACTCTGGCCAGTGTCGCGGCCAGCGCATAACGTGCCAGTGCAGAACGTTAATGCTGCTAGGATTATGAAGTGTGAGCATGCTTACTCTCCCACACCGACGGATTTATTCCAGTCCCAGTGAGTTGATGACAGTTGAAATTTCAGCAACATGTTCGGCAGAAATGGGATGGATGGGACGCGGGAGACAGTCTCCGTCAGTCAGACCGAGCACGCCAGCCGCTGCGGCCATCACACGAATACTGCCGCCATGTTTTTGAAACAGCCGCCATAATGGCGTAAGCCGTTCCGTCAGGTGTGTGACCAACCCGTGATCCCCCCGGCAAGCTGCCGTAGTGATTTCCTTTGCGGTTTTTGGGAAAAGACCGCCACAAACGGAGTACCAGACCTCACAACCGGCGTTAAGCCCCAGGCCGGCAAAAGCATCACCACTGATACCGATCGTGACGTTTGCTGGCAACTTTTCTCGCAGATGGTTTACCCGGGCAAGTGCAGCCTCAGGGTGTACCGGAACTCCCGGGATTTTGACAGACTGAATACCGGGTAGTGTGGCTATACGCCCATGCAGTTCGTCCGAAAACTCAAAATGTGTTGTTCCCGGGTTGTCATAGATACAGACCGGTACCGAAGTATGTTGAGCTACCGTTTCAAACAGACCAAACACCTCATCGTCATTAAGCTTCTGATACGATACTGGTGGCAGCAGTAGCGCACTGGCGCCGACCTTCTGGGCATCATCCGTCAGGCGCAGGACCTCGTCCGTACTGATGGCGCCTACGCAGACCATCATGGGGATCTCACCGACATGTTCTTTCGCAAGCGAGGCGATGTGTTTTCGTTGTTCCCGGGTCAGATAGGCATAACTACCTGTCGAGCCCATAATCCCAACGGAATCTACCCCGGCAGCGGTGAGTCGGGTGAGAATATTGATAAACCCTGTTTGATCGAACCCTGATGGTGTAACGGGGGTCAACGGGAAGGCACTAAGTCCTGTGAACATATCATCTCCTGTCTATTATTTAATCCAGTCTTCTGGCGTCAGAGCCGGCACTCGTTCAAACTCCCTCGTATTGTTGGTGACCAGCACGGCTCCCACTGAAATGGCATGCCCGGCAATGGCTGCGTCGTTACCATCAATAAGGAACAGATGTTCGTATCCAGCATATATGTTCTTTTCATAACTTAATACGCCCTTCTTCCACAATATTCGGCTGTTCCGTTAAAAAGTCAGTGTCAGCTTTTTCTTGTTGCAAAAAGGAATTCCAACTGGGTTTAGCCGGTCGCAGAATAATGGTATTGCCTTCACTAATAATCTCCAATTCGTTCAATCCTTCGAAATCGAGGTCGCGAGGTAAACGTGTAGCCCGGTTATTACCATAGATTGAAAAACTGGTTTACAAGACTACCTGTCGTAAGGGATATCAGCAGGTGAGTAAATTTGGTTAATAAGGAAAATGGACCAAAACATTTTTGCTAATGGGAAAAACAAACCCCATTATTTTAAATGAGGTTTGTCAGCGACCGGAGACACAGCATTGCGCTGTGTCTTAGATGGAATTAGATCGATGTTCGCTAAAAATATTAATTTCTCAGTAACAGATAGATGTTTTCGTCACCGCGAAGAATGTTCAGCGCTATTACCGGGGGTTTAGAATCAATAACTTTGCGCAGTTCGTTAATGCTCTGTACCCGTTCATTATTGATCCCAACAATCAGGTCACTTTTCTGTAAACCAGACATCGCCGCAGGTGAGTTTTGCATGACGCTATCAATTTTCACACCGAGGGTTCCTTTCACTTCACCATTACTGAGAGTTGCGCCTTGCAGGGCAAGTGTTAGGTTTCCAGCTTTGGTAGTTTGACCTTCACTATTTTCCAGAATAACGGAAACTTCCATTGGTTTGCCTTTACGCAATAAGCCAATTTTAATTTCTTTACCTGGCACAGTCGTACCAATTTTGGCTTTCAGCTCAGCAAAGCTATTGATCTTTTTACCATCAACAGAAACCAGAATATCACCGGATTTAATGCCTGCTTTCGCTGCCGCGGATTTTGGCAATACTTCACTGACAAATGCACCGCGCTGGGCATCAATATTGAATGCTTTGGCAATATCGGCGTTCATTTCAGTACCTTTGATACCGAGAATACCGCGTTTGACTTCACCATGAGCGATAAGCTGTTCACTCAGGGTTTTTACCATATTACTCGGGATGGCAAAGCCGATACCGATGTTACCGCCGCCTGGAGCCAGAATTGCCGTGTTGATACCAATCAACTCGCCATTCAAATTAACCAGCGCGCCCCCGGAGTTACCTCGGTTTATAGAGGCATCGGTTTGGATAAAGTTTTCTAACCCTTCCAGATTCAGACCGCTGCGTCCTAACGCTGAGATAATTCCCGAGGTTGCAGTTTGACCAAGACCAAATGGATTACCCACCGCGACAGCAAAATCACCAACCTGGAGCTTATCGGAATCGGCTATTGTGATTGCCGTTAAATTCTTGGCATCTTTCAGTTGCAGCAAGGCGATATCAGTTTGAGCGTCGCGGCCTAACAGTTTAGCGTCATATTCACGTCCATCGTTCAGTTGCACACGGATTTTATCCGCATTCTCAATAACGTGATTGTTGGTCAATATATAACCTTTAGCGGCGTCAATGATGACACCTGAGCCAAGCCCCTGAAATGGGCGGGTACTTTCACGGCCCATTGGCAGATTCGGGCCAAAGAAGAACCTGAACTCTTCAGGTATACTCTGCTCCTGTTGTACTTGAGTACCGGAAACATGCACGCTGACAACTGCCGGCAATACTTTTTCAAGCATCGGTGCAAGGCTTGGCAACTCCTGACCGGCAATAGCAGCGGGCAACGCAGCGCTACTGATAGTAGGAACGGAAGCTATGGATAACCCAATACTGATTGCTAACGCACTAAGGAATAAGTTTTTTCTTTTCATCTAATTTCGTTCTCTTGTATATCTAAGCCAGAAGGCTAATAAGTTAATTCGGGCAAGTTGCCATGATTACTCTATGACTGTTAATTATTAAGTAAAGTTCATCTGGCAAACAGACTTTGCACGATTTTTTACAGGGATTTACATGATTGAAGAATAAAAAACAAAACTTTTTGCAGGTGGAAGAACAGATCTTGCATTTGGAATTAATGCTGTGGCACAAAACATGCCACAGCAGAAATATTTACTGGTTTTTTTCATTAACCGGACGGAACAGGCCGGAGGCGCCATCAGAGTAATCTCTTGGCGGCATTTTAACCGGAGCCTGATCATTATCTGCTTCTGATTCAGTCAGTCGATAATTGAATGGATTTTCTTGTACTGGCATATTCGGCATCAGCTCGTGGGAGCTTTTGACCATATGCTGATACAACTGACGATAATCGCGGGCCATATTATCGAGTAATTCTGCACTGTGGGCAAAATGGCCGACTAATTCTTTACGATACTCTTCTAGTTCTGATTTGTTATTCTCCAGTTCAGTTTGTAAGGCTCCCTGCTGGCGCAGCTTAGTGTTACCAAAGCGCATGACTAGCGCTCCGATAACAAAGCCAACTACTAATCCAATCAGTGCATACTCCCAAGTCATAGTTACTCCTTCATCAACATCGTTGTTCAGCAGAATGTTTCACTTAATTATCATCACTATAACCGTTAATCTAGCTAGAGTGGAATATTGATCATGATTTACATATTGTTTGTAGACTTTATTCTGAACCTTATTGTAGACAATTGATCCAGTGATAAGGTCAATCTGAATCATAAAAACGATAAAAAACGGGCAATTATTTTTTAAGGATTTTTTTGTCATGCCATCATTGATTATCCCTTCGTCATTCTATCAGAAAGCCCTTTCTAAGGGAGAATACCAGCCAGATGATATCCAACGTTGCGTCGTCGCTCAATTGGATGTTATTCACTACGCCCTGATTAGTATTTCTCCGGGCAATCCAGCGAAGCGAAAAAGCTTGAAAGAGCGCCTGAGTAAACTATTAGGCAAGCAGACTTCAACGACTTGTACGCCTGTTCAAGGGCTCTATATGTGGGGGGGGGTTGGCAGAGGGAAAACGTGGTTAATGGATATGTTTTACCGGAGTTTGCCGGGCGAAAGAAAACTGCGTTTGCATTTTCATCGCTTTATGCTGCGGGTGCATGAAGAATTAAAGGTGTTACAGGGGCATGAGGATCCGCTGGATATTGTGGCGGATGGTTTTAAAGCAGAAACCGATGTGCTCTGCTTTGATGAATTCTTTGTTTCTGATATTACGGATGCCATGATCCTTGGTACATTGTTGGAAGCTCTGTTTGTCAGGGGGATCACGTTGATTGCAACGTCCAATATTCCTCCTGATGAGCTCTACCGTAATGGTTTACAGCGAGTTCGTTTTTTACCTGCTATTGAGCAGATTAAAAAATATTGTGACGTAATGAATGTGGATTCAGGTATTGATTACCGGCTGCGTACTTTGACACAGGCTCATCTCTATTTCACACCGCTGAATGAAAATAATGAACGGGCTATGGATCGAATATTTATCCGTTTGGTTGGTAAATGCAGTGAGCAAGCACCGGTGTTGGAAATTAATCATCGGCAGATGCTGGCAATTCGCAGTGCTGATGGTGTATTGGCAATTGGATTTAAAGTCTTGTGTGAAGATGCCCGTAGTCAGGTGGACTACATTGTTTTATCAAAACGTTATCATACCGTTTTGTTATATCAGGTTCCGGCGATAATGCCTGGTAATGAAAATGCCGCCCGACGTTTCCTGGCGCTGGTTGATGAATTCTACGAGCGTCGGGTAAAACTGATAATTAATGCCGCGGTGCCGATGGAACAGATTTACCAAGGGGTTTTGCTGACTTTCGAATACCAGCGTTGCTTGTCTCGTTTGCAGGAAATGCAAAGCGAAGAATATCTGAAATTACCGCATTTGCCTTAATCTTGTGCTTATCCTGTATATTTCAGACTAAAGTTGAGTTTAAATAATTCAAATTGGGGTCGATTTTTATTTGTGACTTCTCTATAATCTTGCGACCCCACGTTACAGCAATGTTTTTTTTCCCAAAAAACTTGCATAGTGCCGGCATAGGCTATTCGAAGGGGTAGGTTTGCTGGACAAGAGTCGTGTGAACCTCGGCAGTTTATGAACCTTGAGTGTTCACCAACGTGTAACTTATTATTGGGTAAGCTTTAATGAAAACTTTTACAGCTAAACCAGAAACCGTAAAACGCGACTGGTATGTTGTTGACGCAGATGGCAAAACTTTGGGCCGTCTTGCAACTGAAGTGGCTCGTCGTCTACGCGGCAAGCATAAAGCGGAATACACTCCGCACGTTGATACCGGTGATTACATCATCATTGTTAACGCAGAAAAAGTTGCTGTAACCGGTAACAAGCGTTCTGATAAGATCTATTATCACCACACTGGTCACATCGGTGGTATCAAGCAAGCGACCTTTGAAGAGATGATTGCCCGCCGTCCTGAGCGTGTAATTGAAATCGCGGTTAAAGGCATGCTGCCAAAAGGGCCACTGGGCCGTGCAATGTACCGTAAACTGAAAGTTTACGCAGGTAGCGAGCACAACCATGCGGCACAGCAACCGCAAGTTCTGGACATTTAATCGGGATTATAGGCAATGGCTGAAAATCAATACTACGGCACTGGTCGCCGCAAAAGCTCTTCCGCACGTGTCTTTATTAAGCCAGGTAGCGGTAACATCGTAATCAACCAACGTAGCCTCGAAGTTTACTTTGGCCGCGAAACAGCACGCATGGTTGTTCGTCAGCCGCTTGAGCTGGTTGATATGTTGGACAAACTGGATCTGTACATCACTGTTAAAGGTGGTGGTATTTCTGGTCAGGCGGGTGCAATCCGTCACGGTATCACCCGTGCGCTGATGGCATACGACGAAACTCTGCGTTCTGATCTTCGTAAAGCTGGCTTCGTTACCCGCGACGCTCGTGAAGTTGAACGTAAGAAAGTGGGTCTGCGTAAAGCACGTCGCCGTCCACAATTCTCCAAACGTTAATTTTTTGCCTTTATGGCAACTACTTAATGTTCAAACCCGTCTTTATGGCGGGTTTTTTACTTAATTATCCATACACTTCCCCCAAAATGTACAAAATCTGGTAAACTAGTGCCAATTTTTGCCTCATCCATTATCTGCCTACTATCTGAACGATAGCCATTGTGTCGAGTAGCGCATTCCGTATTCACCGTTGCGGCGCAGAAACATAAGGGGTGAGAATGAATGAGTAGGAATAGTCGTTATAGCGTGGGACTATTCATTCCTTTTTTAGATAAACTTGGAGGTTTTCATGGCTGTCGCTGCCAACAAACGTTCGGTAATGACTCTGTTTTCAGGCCCGGCCGACATTTTTAGCCATCAAGTGCGAATTGTGCTGGCGGAAAAAGGTGTCAGTGTTGAAGTTGAACAGGTTGAGGCAGGTAATTTGCCACAGGACCTTATCGATCTGAACCCTTATCAGACAGTTCCGACTTTGGTTGACCGTGAGCTGACGCTGTATGATTCCCGCATCATTATGGAATATCTTGATGAGCGTTTTCCTCATCCGCCATTAATGCCAGTGTATCCGGTTGCCCGTGGCTCCAGCCGTTTGATGATGCACCGCATTGAGAGAGATTGGTATTCCCTGATGCACACTATTGAGAAAGGTAATTCTCAGGAAGCCAATGCTGCTCGTAAACGATTAGCAGAAGAATTGCTGGCAGTAGCGCCAATATTTAAAGAGATGCCATTCTTTATGAGTGAAGAATTCAGTTTGGTTGATTGTTATCTTGCCCCTTTACTATGGCGTTTACCTGAATTGGGTATAGAGTTACCAAGTTCTGGTACCAAAGATTTACAAATTTACATGCAGCGTGTCTTTGAACGTGATGCATTCCTGGCTTCATTAACCGAAGCTGAACGTGAAATGCGCTTGCAATCCAGGAACTGATTTATGGAGCTGTCTCAAATGTCTCCTCGTCGCCCTTATTTGTTGCGTGCTCATTATGAGTGGTTACTCGATAATGATATGACTCCATATCTGGTTGTAGACGTGACTTTACGTGGAGTAAATGTACCAATGGAATATGCCCGTGATGGGCAAATTGTGCTGAATATCGCGCCGAGAGCTGTTGGTAATCTTGAGTTAACTAATGATGAAGTACGCTTCAATGCCCGCTTTGGCGGTATGCCCCGTCAAATTAATGTACCAATGGTGGCGGTTATCGCTATTTATAGCCGTGAAAATGGGGCGGGAATGATGTTTGAGCCTGAAGCAGCTTATAAAGATGAATATCTTTTTGAACCCACTTCAGGGCATGATAAAGCCGGCGTTTCTGCGGTAGATAACCTAGTATTAGTTACGGATACCCTCCGCGATGTTGAAGGTAATAGTGGAGCTTCACCCGAGGATGAGCCACCAAAACCGACAAAAGGGCGTCCTGCTTTACGGGTAGTAAAGTAGGAAGATAAGCGCTAAAAAGGGGGCAACTCGCCTCCTTATTTTTTTAAATTTATTGATTAAAATTCCACATTGTAGGCTTTCTCTAGTTCCCAGAAACACTCTTCTACTCTGTTTTTATCTTCGTAGTTTGTGATAGACGCTAAACTCTTTCTGACTTTATTGACAAACTTTATTTTATTCTCTCTAGTTTCAAGTTCTGGCGGGATTGTACAGATATCAGCCAATGATATGTTGTTTTCTTTATCGGCAGTAGCAAGGACATCAACCGGATTATTAATTAATGCCATAGAGAGTGCGTAACGTATCTCTTTGGAAAAATCCAGATGTATACTTTGAGTTAATTTAAAAGCCAGTTTTATCCAGTCACGGTCACCAGTCGTAATTTTGTGAGTGATTTCTTGTCTGGCTCCTGTTTCCCCTAATTCTGCAACAACAGAGTTGATACCTCTATTGATAATCTCTTTATTAATATTATCGGGTGTAATGTTTCGTGACAACGCAAGCACCGGAAGACTAGTACCAGTAAGTAACGCCAAAGACAACAAAATTAGAGATTTAATTAATTTCATTAATGTTTCCAGGGTTTGTAGTTGAATAAGTATAGTGCCATATGATCTATGTGGTTGGTAAAATCCACTATAACAAGATGAAATATACCTAAATGTTAATTATGATAGCAGTAAGTACCGAGTGCTCATTAAATGCATTCACTCTTTATATAAAGATATTCCAACTAATATAAATTATCGAGATGATAATAGGAAGGTTTGGGAGCTGGAAAGCTCCCTTTGTTTAATTAGATATTGAGGTAATCGAGAATGCCCTGTGCAGCTTTACGCCCTTCGGCAATTGCGGTTACAACCAGATCTGAACCGCGAACGGCGTCTCCACCAGCAAATATCTGAGGATTGCTGGTTTGGAACGGAATATCTGAGAACTCAGGTGCAACGATACGCCCCTGTTTATCCAGCGCTATTTTATGATCATTTAACCAGCTCATTGTATGTGGTTTAAAACCAAATGCCATAATCACGGCATCCGCTTTGAGCAGATGTTCGGAGCCGGTGATAATTTCAGCTTGGCGGCGTCCATTTTCATCAGGTTGACCTAATTGGGTCCGTACCATTTTTATGCCACAAACTTGATCTGAACTGTTGATTTCAATGCTGAGAGGTTGCAGATTAAACAGAAATTCTACACCTTCTTCCCTGGCATTTTTCACTTCGCGGCGGGAGCCTGGCATGTTAACTTCATCACGGCGGTAAGCACAGGTAACTGAAGCCGCTTTTTGGCGAATAGACGTTCTGACGCAATCCATCGCTGTATCGCCACCACCGAGAACCACGACCCGTTTACCCTGCATATCAATGAAAGGTTGTGATTGCAGGGGAGGATACCCCATCAAGTGCCGGGTATTTGCAATCAAAAATGGCAGTGCATCATAAACGCCATCAGCATCTTCGTTTGCCAGTTCCCCGCGCATTGACTGATAGGTTCCTACACCGAGAAATACGGCATCAAACTGCTCTGTCAGTTCAGATAGGGCGATATCTTTGCCTATTTCAGTATTGAGCCGGAACTCAATTCCCATTTCAGAGAAAATTTTACGTCGGCGTACCATCACCTCTTTTTCCAGTTTAAACGCAGGTATGCCAAAAGTGAGTAATCCGCCTATTTCCGGGTGGCGATCAAAAACGACTGCTTGTACGCCATTACGGGCTAATACATCAGCACAGGCCAGCCCTGCGGGGCCTGCACCAATAATCGCAACTTGTTTGCCTGTTGGCTGAACTTGTGACATATCGGGCTTCCAGCCCATAGCAATCGCTTTATCGTTAATGTAGCGTTCGATATTACCAATAGTGACTGCACCAAACTCATCATTCAGGGTACAGGCGCCTTCACAAAGGCGATCCTGTGGACAAACGCGTCCGCAAACTTCCGGCAGGCTGTTTGTCTGATGGGATAAATCAGCGGCTTCCATGATGCGCCCTTCATTGGCAAGTTTAAGCCAATTGGGAATGTAGTTATGGACAGGACATTTCCATTCGCAATAAGGATTACCACAGGAAAGGCAGCGATCTGCCTGGGTTTGTGCCTGAATTGCTGAAAATGACTCATAGATTTCCACAAATTCTATTTTGCGGATCTTCAGTGGTTTTTTAGGCGGATCGACGCGTTGTAAGTCGATAAACTGATATACATTCTGGCTCATCTGGGCTCCTTATTGCGCTTGAATTCGCAACTCTGCGGAAGAACGACTGCGATGTCCCAGCAGGGCTTTAACATCACTGGATTTGGGTTTCACAAGTGCGAATTTGCCCAACCACTGTTGCCAGTTAGCAAGAATATCTTCACCGCGCTGGGAACCGGTCAGGAGAACGTGTTCAGTGATAAGTCCTCTCAAATGTTCTTCGTGGATAGCTAAGGCCTCTACTGCCAGTACTTCTACCAGCTCTGGGTTAACCCGTTTGCGGAAATCATCATTTTCATCCAGAACGTAGGCAAAGCCGCCGGTCATTCCTGCGCCAAAGTTTATTCCGGTGCGTCCGAGAATACAGACGATACCGCCTGTCATATATTCACAGCCATTATCTCCGATACCCTCTACAACGGTAATAGCACCTGAATTGCGAACAGCGAAGCGCTCTCCGGCTCGTCCAGCGGCGTATAGCTTGCCTCCGGTCGCTCCATACAGACATGTGTTGCCAATGATGGTTGCCTGATGGCTTTTGAAGGCAGAACCGACAGGAGAGTGTATTACGATGCGACCACCGGCCATACCTTTACCAACATAATCATTGGCATCACCGATAAGTGTCAGCTCCAGACCGCCAGCATTCCAGACACCAAAACTTTGACCGGCAGTACCATTGAAATGAATTTTTATTGGCGCAGCCGCGACGCCCTGATTACCATAGCGGGAAGCGATAAAGCCGGAAAGAGAAGCCCCGACTGAACGATCGGTATTACGGATATCAAAATAGAAAGTTTTACTTTGTTGGCTCTCAATATAATTGGAGGCTTGAGCTAATAAGTTTGTATTCAATGTGCCATGATCAAATGGCGGGTTATTTTCAGTGCAATATACTGTCTTGCCCTGATGGGGTTCAGCAGTTGTCAAAAGCGGCTCAAGATTTAATTTGCTCTGTTTTGCTGAAATACCTTCCAATACTTCCAGCAATTCAGTTCGACCTATTAAATCAGTCAGATTTCTGACGCCTAATTCCGCCATGATCTCTCTGGTTTCACGGGCGATAAAACGGAAGTAATTCATTACCCTCTCAGGCAATCCGTGGTAATGGTCGCGGCGTAATTTCTCATCTTGCGTTGCAACACCGGTCGCACAGTTATTCAGGTGGCAGATGCGTAGATATTTGCATCCAAGGGCAACCATGGGGCCGGTGCCGAAACCGAAACTTTCAGCACCAAGAATGGCCGCTTTGATAATGTCCACGCCTGTTTTCAATCCGCCATCTACCTGTAAACGGATCTTATGGCGCAACCCGTTGGCAACCAGAGCTTGTTGGGTTTCCACTAATCCCAATTCCCAGGGGCATCCGGCATATTTCACCGATGACAATGGACTGGCGCCAGTCCCGCCATCATAACCTGCGATAGTAATTAAATCGGCATAAGCTTTGGCAACACCCGTTGCAACCGTACCAACGCCTGGTTCTGAAACCAGTTTTACTGAGATCAGTGCATTGGGATTGATCTGTTTTAGATCGAAAATCAACTGAGCCAGATCTTCAATAGAGTAAATGTCGTGATGCGGTGGTGGAGAAATCAGTGTTACGCCTGGTACGGAATAACGTAGTTTTGCAATATACGGTGTGACCTTATCACCCGGTAATTGTCCGCCCTCTCCGGGTTTAGCACCTTGGGCCACTTTAACTTGAATCACATCAGCGTTGACCAGATAAGCGGGTGTTACACCGAACCGGCCGGAAGCAACTTGCTTGATACGGGAGACTTTTTTTGTACCATAACGTGTGGGATCTTCTCCTCCTTCACCGGAGTTGGAAAAGCCGCCTAATGTATTCATTGCTTCAGCTAGAGCTTCGTGTGCTTCAGGGCTTAATGCGCCAATCGACATCGCGGCAGTATCAAAGCGTTTAAACAGCGCTTCGGCGGGTTCCACTTCTTCAATGGGGATAGATTCATCTTTTGTCTTTATCGCCAGCAAATCACGGATTGTGGTCACTGGGCGCTGATTAACTAAGCGGCTATATTTCAAATAATCGTTGTATTCGCCACTGTGAACCGCAGATTGCAGAGTGCTTATGACATCCGGGTTATAAGCGTGGTATTCACCGTTATGCACATATTTCAGTAACCCTCCCTGATCAACTGGATGGCGGGGAAGCCATGCTCTTTTGGATAGGTTTCGCAGATCCTGTTCAAAATCGCTGAAGTTAGCGCCACCAATCCGGCTGACAACGCCATTGAAGCAAAGCTCAGTTAATTCAGAATGTAAGCCGACAGCTTCAAACAGTTTAGAGCAACGATAGGAGGCGATAGTCGAGATGCCCATTTTCGACATGATTTTATATAGCCCTTTATTGATGCCATTGCGGTAATTGAGCATGACATCAGCATAGGGTTTATTAATCGTGCCATTATCGACCATTTTGGCCAGTGATTCGTAAGCCAGATAGGGATAGATAGCGGTTGCGCCAAACCCCAATAGCACAGTGAAGTGATGTGGATCACGGGCACTCGCGGTTTCTACTATCAGGTTGGTATCACAGCGCAGGCTTTTTTCTACCAAACGGTGCTGAATGGCCCCGACAGCCATAGGAGCCGGTATGGGTAACTTCTCCGGCGTAATATTGCGGTCAGATAATACCAGCAATACTGCACCATCTCTGGCGAGTTGTTCAGCCTGGTCACACAATACAAACAGCGCATTTTGCAGATGAGTTTCCTGCGGATTGAAAGTTAAGTCTAAACGTTCTGCACGATAGTGCGGACTCTGTTGTGTTGTTAATTGATGAAAATCAGAGTAGAGCAGAATAGGGGATTTAAAACTTAACCGATGCGCCTGTCCTTCAGCTTCACAAAATACGTTCATCTCCCGTCCAATACAGGTGGTGAGAGACATAACGTGCGCTTCGCGTAGTGGATCAATTGGTGGATTAGTGACTTGAGCGAATTGCTGACGGAAATAGTCATAAATAATCCGTGGGCGGATGGAAAGTACAGCAAACGGCGTATCATCACCCATTGACCCCGTCGCTTCCTGACCATTCTCTCCCAGGACCCGGATAATTTGATCCAGTTCTTCATTACTGTAGGCAAATTGTTTTTGATAAACCGCCAGTGATTGATCGTTCAGATCCCGGTGACCCGCCTGATCTTCCAGTAATTCTTCAAATGGGATCAGGCGCTTGACGTTTTTATCCATCCATTCTTTATAGGGATGGCGGCTTTTCAGGTCATTGTCTGTTTCTTCTGCATGAAGGATACGGCCTTGGCGGGTATCAATCACCATGAGTTCGCCGGGGCCGACTCGTCCCTTTTCCACTACTTCGTCGGGCTGATAATCCCAGATGCCGACTTCGGAAGCACAAGTGATCAGTTTGTCTTTAGTGATGACATAGCGTGCCGGGCGTAAACCATTACGATCCAGATTACAGGCGGCATAGCGGCCATCTGACATGACGATACCGGCGGGACCATCCCAGGGTTCCATGTGCATAGAGTTGAAATCAAAGAAAGCGCGCAGATCCTCATCCATATCAGGATTGTTCTGCCATGCCGGCGGGACCAACAACCGCATAGCACGGATTAAATCCATTCCGCCATTGAGAAACAGCTCCAGCATATTATCCAGCGAGCTGGAGTCTGATCCTGTTTCGTTGACAAAAGGAGCGGCAGATTGCAGATCAGGTATAAGCGGTGTTTTGAATTTATAGGCTCTTGCCCGTGCCCACTGGCGGTTACCGGTGATGGTATTTATTTCACCATTATGAGCGAGATAGCGGAAAGGCTGCGCCAATGGCCAACGTGGGACGGTATTGGTTGAGAAACGCTGGTGGAACAGGCAGATTGCTGATTCCAATCGTAAATCAGCCAGATCAGGATAGAAACGGGGCAAATCTGCCGCCATGCACAGCCCTTTATAGATAGTTACCAGATTGGATAAACTACAAACATAAAAATCACTGTCGCTGATGCGTTTTTCTATCCGGCGGCGGGCAACGAATAAACGGCGTTCTAAATCACGGGCACGCCAGCCAGCAGGAGCATTAACAAAAATCTGTTCGATACGGGGGAGGCTGGAAAGGGCTATTTCGCCGAGAATATCACTGTTGGTTGGTACTTCACGCCAGCCAACGACTGACAGCGTTTCATTTTGCAGCTCCTGTTCGACTATTTCCCGGCAGTTTTGAGCAATCTGAGGGTCCTGGCTGAGAAATAGCATACCGACTGCATAATTGCGGGCTAGACGCCATTCGTACTCCTGTGCGACCATCCGAAAAAAACGGTCGGGTTTTTGCAGCAATAAACCGCAACCATCGCCGGTTTTACCATCCGCCAGGATTGCGCCGCGATGTTGCATTCGTGCCAGTGCATGGATAGCGGTACGGACTACTTTGTGGCTTGGCTCCCCTTCAATATGGGCTATCAGTCCAAAGCCACAGTTATCCTTTTCTTGAGATTTGTTATATAGCATAGTGTGAACCTCCCCAGGTTCTGTCCGACTCTCACAGAAACTCACAGAAATTTGTGAGATTAATATTTTTACAGGCGTCTGAATTGCGCCCTCAATCAACCGCCACCTGTCTATTTGCTATGAACAGGCGGTACTGAAAATAGTATTGCGTCACTGCATAATTATGGTTCAGATGAGGATCTGACGGATGGTTTCTAGTGACTTCCCAAGTTAACGAGAAATGTAGATCAGGTCAAATATAGCCGGGATAAGATAAATATAGGCAAAAAATAGAGTTAATTACATGATTCATAAATAAAAAAATTAATACGGAAGTTGTGTGATATAGATCATGTTAGGATTTTAATGTGAGTTATATCACTAATATTATGGTGATATCTATTTTATATATGCTGTTAAATGTTTGTTTGTTGGATTTAAATTCTGATAAATGCAAACTAAATAGAATTAATATATATTTTTATTTCTTTATAAGAATAAAGTTTTATCTTTTTGTGGTTATCGACAGAGTGAAAAAGAATTTTATGCCTATTTTGTCAATGGATTTGATTATTTATTCATGATTGGATTGTGCGAAAAGACCGGCAAGGGTAAAAAGCCAGAATAATGTTTGGGTCGTCATAATCAAAACCATTAAATAATACTATTGTTTTACCCGATCAACAATTTCTGTATTCCTTCAACGAAGCAGCGGGCTTTTTACGGTATGATTTGGATTGGTCATATTTAACGGGAGTCTTTATGAAATGAAGCTGCTTAGGGGCCTGGCCCAATATTATGTTGATTTAATGATGAAATTGGGGTTAGTACGCTTCTCATTACTGCTTGCATCTGCGTTAGTTGTTCTTGCTATGGGCGTGCAGATGGTCGTCACTTTTCTGCTTCAGGGAGGAGTGCAAAGTATTGATTTAGTTCGCTCAATTTTTTTTGGTTTGTTGATTACTCCCTGGGCGGTCTATTTCCTTTCGGTTGTTGTTGAACAGCTTGAAGAATCCCGCCAACGATTATCCAAATTAGTTGAAAAATTAGAAGTGATGCGTCAGCGTGATCGGGAACTTAATCAGCAACTAAAAGACAATATCATCAAGCTGAATCAGGAGATCTCAGAAAGAGAAAAAGCTGAACAGGCGCATCTGATATTGCTGGATAAACTAAAAGAAGAGATGAAGCACCGTGAGCAGACTCAGATTGAATTGGAACAGCAATCTGTATTGCTGAAGTCTTTTCTCGATGCTTCTCCTGATTTGGTCTATTACCGTAATGAAGATAATGAGTTCTCTGGTTGTAACCGGGCGATGGAATTGCTGACGGGTAAAAGCCAGAAACAACTTGTCGGATTAACGCCAAATGATGTTTATGACAAAGAAGTTGCCCGCAAGGTGATGAAAACGGATGAAAAAGTGTTCCGCCATAATGTTGCCCTGACTTATGAACAATGGCTGGTTTATCCCGATGGACGAAAAGCCTGTTTTGAACTTCGGAAAGTTCCTTTTTATGATCGGGTAGGGAAAAGACATGGGCTTATGGGGTTTGGGCGCGATATAACGGAGCGTAAGCGTTATCAGGACGCTTTGGAGAATGCGAGCAGGGATAAGACAACTTTTATCTCAACGATTAGTCATGAGCTTCGTACGCCTTTAAATGGCATTGTTGGTTTGAGTCGTATTCTGCTCGATACTGAACTGACTTCTGAACAAAATAAATATCTGAAAACGATTCATGTCAGTGCTATCACGCTTGGTAATATTTTCAATGACATTATTGAAATGGACAAAATTGAGCGGCGTAAAGTACAGCTTGATAATCAGCTCATTGATTTTACCGGTTTTATGTCCGATCTGGAAAATCTCTCCGGGCTGCTGGTGCAGCCGAAAGGGATTAAATTTGTGATGGACCCCGAACTGCCATTACCTGCCAAAATCATGACAGATGGTACCCGCTTGCGCCAAATTCTGTGGAACTTAATTGGCAATGCAGTGAAGTTTACTCAAAAAGGCGAGATTAATGTTCGAATCTGGTATGAAAAGGGTGAACGCTTGTTGTTTGAAGTCACGGATACGGGGATTGGTATTCCACTTGATGAACAAGATAAGATCTTTGCGATGTATTATCAGGTGAAAGGCAGTCATGGCGGTTGTCCGGCAACGGGAACCGGTATTGGGCTGGCTGTATCCAAACGTTTAGCTCAAAGTATGGGAGGCGATATTTTGGTGGAAAGTGAGCCGGGACAAGGTTCTCGATTTACACTCTCTATTATTGCTCCTGCTATGGAAGAGAGCCTGCCATGCAAAGAAGATACAGAAGATTGCCCACTTCCAGCTTTGCATATTTTGCTGGTAGAAGATATTGAGCTGAATGTGATCGTTGCTCGTTCAGTATTGGAAAAACTGGGTAATAGCGTAGAAGTCGTGATGAATGGTAAGGATGCTCTGGCGGTGTTCAAGCCAGGGGAGTTCGATCTGGTACTGCTTGATATTCAACTGCCTGATATGACCGGATTAGACATCTCCCGGGAATTACGTAAGCGATACGCTAAAAAGGATCTGCCCCCACTTATTGCATTGACAGCAAATGTCTTAAAGGACAAAAAAGAATATCTGGATGCAGGCATGAATGGTGTGTTGAGTAAGCCGCTGTCTGTGAATGCCTTAATTGCCATTATTGAACAATTCTGGGGAGAACAGTCTGTGCATCATATGAAGCTGGAAGAAGAGGAGTCAGGATTGATGAAAGATGAAGATTTACTTGATACAGAAATGCTTAATCAGTACATCGAGTTGGTTGGACCTCAACTGATTCATGATAGCCTGAATGTGTTTGAGAAGATGATGCCGGGATACCTGTCTGTGTTGGAGTCGAACATGACAGCTAAAGACCAGAAAGGCATCACCGAGGAAGCACATAAGATAAAAGGTGCGGCGGGGTCGGTTGGATTACGTCATTTACAACAATTGGCTCAACAGATTCAATCACCTGATTTACCTGCATGGTGGGATAATGTTCAGGAATGGGTTGATGAGTTAAAGCAAGAATGGAGAAACGATACGGAAATTTTGAGGGAATGGTTGGCAGGCGCTGAAAAAAAATAACCCCAACCGAGGTTGGGGTGCGCGAATACTGCGCCAACACCAGGGAAAACTTTTTACCCGCCTTTCTGATGCATCTTTGTTGCGGCGAGTAAATGGGGAATTCTCCGTACATCATACAAGTACCAACATAGCAAAGATAAGATTTTTTGTTACAAGATTCATTAAAATCTGTGATGAAGATTGGTGTTTAACCCCCTAAAGGGTTAAGCAATAATCTACTACAAATGGAGTGAGCTATGAAATCAGTTGCGGTTGTCTTAAGTGGATGTGGTGTATTCGATGGTAGTGAAATTCATGAATCAGTATTAACTATGCTTTCTTTAGACCGTTTAGGTGCTAAGGTGAGCTTTTTGGCGCCTGATGAGCCACAACTTCATGTTATTAATCATATTAGCGGTGAAGAAACTGGTGAAGAACGCAACGTTTTACAGGAGTCAGCCCGTATTTCAAGGGGAAAAATCAAGTCTTTGTCACAAGCAAATGCAGATGAGTTTGATGCCCTGATCATTCCTGGGGGATTTGGTGTTGCAAAGAATTTATGTGATTTTGCTGTTAAGACAATTGACTGCGAAATAAATAAAGATTTATTAAGTTTAGTGAGGGATATGCATAAACAACATAAACCGATGGGATTTATCTGTATTGCACCGGTTATGTTGCCAAAACTACTTAATACACCGGTGGAACTAACTATTGGCAATGATCCTGAAACGGTTGCTCAAGTGGAGGCGATGGGAGGCGTTCACGTTGTTTGCAAGGTAAATGATATTGTTGTTGATTTGGAAAACAAAATTGTTACAACTCCAGCCTACATGCTTGCTGAATCTATTTCTCAGGCTGAGGAGGGAATTGATAAACTTGTCAGAAAAGTATTGGAAATGACTGAGTAATTGGATGAGTAATCCTTTGCAATTTTTATGGTGCTGGCTTAAAAAAATCGTAATCTCAGTTATTATCTTATGGATAGTTTCTGTTGCTGCATTTTCATTTTTGCCAGTGCCATTTTCTATGATTATGGTTGAGCGTCAAATTAATGCTTGGTTATCAGTTAATTTTTCTTATGTATCTCGTTCTGACTGGGTAGGGCATGAACAAATATCGCCAAATATCGCATTGGCTGTTATTGCTGCTGAAGATCAAAAATTTCCACAGCATTGGGGATTTGACTTTGATGCTATTGAAAATGCCCTTGAGCATAATCAAAATAACTCTGGCAGGTTGAGGGGGGCTTCAACGATTTCTCAGCAAACGGCCAAAAATTTATTTTTGTGGGATGGGCGTAGTTGGTTGAGAAAAGGATTGGAAGCTGGAATGACCTTTGCCATTGAATTGGCATGGTCAAAAAGCCGAATTCTGACGGTTTATCTTAATATTGTAGAATTTGGTGATGGTATTTTTGGTGTTGAAGAGGCATCCAGACACTATTTTCATAAATCAGCCAGTAAATTGACTGCATCAGAAGCTGCTTTACTCGCTGCTGTATTGCCTAACCCGCACCGTTATAAAGTTAACGCACCTTCGGCATATGTTTTACAGCGTCAACAATGGATTTTGCGACAAATGCGGTTGTTGGGCGGGGTGAATTATCTTAAGAAAAACGAGTTATTGAAAAATAATTGAGGGAAGAATGGCAGATTGATGGTGCTATCCCCCTCAGTAATATGCTTAATTCAGATAAGTAAACGCAGTTGTTACCCGCTTAACACCATCAGTTTCGCTGGCAATTTTCGCTGCGGCGTTACCTTCTTGTTTAGTTAGAATGCCCAGCAAAAAGACCTCACCATTTTCTGTAACGACTTTTATGTTGGAAGACTTAACAGAATCACTGGCCAGAATTTTTGAGCGTACTTTAGTAGTAATCCAGGTATCTTTAGAAGCTGTACTTAATTCAACAGGTTTCCCCTGACGAATTTCATTGTACACAACATGAGCGCCATCAACCCGCGACGCTATCTGTTTTGCTCGGTCTGAAAGGCTTGAGTCTGGGCTTTGGCCTGTTAGCAAAACTTTCCCTTGATAGGCGGTGGTAATAACACGGATACGCTCTTTGATCTGCTTATCTTTGTTAAGTGCATTACTGACACGTGCTTCTAGCGTACCATCGTCAACCTGTTGACCAATAGTACGGGGATCGGTTGCGGTTTTAGTTGCTACAGCGGCAGAACCTACAACAGCTGCGCCAATACAGCCTTGTAACATTACTACGGCACAAACCGTAGCTAATAGGGAGAGAAATCGCATTATTGGCTCCTTAGTCATCCTGATGGGGAAAGAGTGTATTATCGATTAAGTCACACAGGCAGTTAACTGTCAGCATATGCACTTCCTGAATTCGGGTGCTGCGATGAGATGGAATACGAATTTCCACATCTTGTGGCCCTAACAAGCCAGCAAGTTCACCACCATCATAGCCGGTAAGGGCGACAATCGTCATATCGCGGGTTACAGCCGCTTCAACGGCTTTAATAATATCCCGGCTATTTCCATGAGTGGAAATAGCCAATAACACATCGCCTGGCTGACCTAATGCCCGTACCTGTTTAGCGTAAATTTCATCATGTTGTTTACTGCTTGAAATCGCTGTTATTACCACATTGTCTGCGTTAAGTGATAATGCTGGCAGACTCGGGCGTTCAGTTTCAAACCGGTTGATCATATTGGCAGCAAACCGCTGGGCAGTTGCAGCAGAGCCGCCATTACCACAGCAAAGGATTTTGTTACCGTTCAGCAATGACTGAACCATCATTATTGCAGCCCGGGAGATCGCATCAGGTAATGCCTCTGCGGCTGCAATCTGAGTTTGAATACTTTCTGTAAAACAGACTTTAATTCTATCCAGCACGTTTATAACCTACCCAGTATCATTTTAGTGAGCGAACCCATTTTGATTGAAAGCATTTGGCAACCATACAAATTGTTGACCAGTAATAGCACAAATATCAAAGCGACAAGAAGTGGTTTCAAAACATTCACCTCGTTGAAACAGCCATACTGCGGCAGCGTGTAATAATTTTTTACGCTTGCTGCGGGTCACTGTCGCCAGTGCATCACCATATTGCTCTTGTTTGCGAAAACGGACTTCAATAAAAACCCAAGTCTGTTTGTCTTTCATAATCAGGTCAATTTCACCGCCATGAACTTTCACATTCGCAGCGATAAAAATTAGCCCCTGTTTTTGTAAAAACAACTTTGCCTGTGTTTCATAGTTACGTCCCAGTAAATAACTTGTTGGCTTTTTTATTTTCATCCTGAAAAGAGTTATTTGAATTTAATTGCCGCCTGGTGACAAGCGGCAATTAATGCTTAATTAAATGGCAGTGATTTGTCCTTGATGATATTGCATCCAGGAGAGTTGCCTGAAAATCGCGCAATTATCCTGAACAGACAACATCCCTGAAGCACCATTGAGATGGAAATCACTTTGAAGTTGAACCTGACTGAACTGATTTGCTAATGACCAGGCATCAATACCCATAGCATAAAGGCGCATCAAAGAGTAATCATTGGCAAATTTACCGGCTGCTTGTTGCATCAGTGGCAAGTTAGCGCCAGTGATTAATGGAATATCGCTGAATTGCATTCCTTCCATTTCCAGACGGAAATCAGGACCGGCACTTGCCTGATTACTGCGGGAACTTGCATAAAGGGCTGGTTTATTACGGGAGCTGATTGCCATATCAATCATTGGCTTAATCAGCGTCAATTCATCTAAAGTGGAAACAATATAAACAGCGTCCACTGAGCCGCTGGCAGAGGTAGGAACGACATCTGTATTTATCTGGGGAATTTCCAGATCGCCAATAGTGGTTGATACAGGTTGATTGTTTGTTACATTAATGGCTGTTCCGGTCAGGCGAATACCTGTACCTCTATTAATTAACTGTTTCAGTTCAGTGGAAGAGCCAAAAGTTTGTTGCAGAACGGTATGCCCACCTTGTTTTTGCCATTCCAGTGCAAATGCCTTGGCAATCCGGTCACCAAAAGTACCCCGGGGAACGAGAATTAGAGGATTCTGTTTCTGTTGCTGCCAAATATGCTCCGCAGCATTTTTCGCTTCATCTTCTGGTGATAAAGAGAAATAACAGACATTGGGCCGGGGCTGTGCATTATCTAACTCGTTCAGCACCAGCATGTTTAATGAAGTATTCATCTGAACCAGTTTAACCACATCTGGTTTCAGTAACGGCCCGACAACTAAATTCACACCATCCTGTTCAGCCTGAATCAATAAATTTTCCAGTGGTTGGCTTGCCGTATCATAGATTTTGACCTGTTGTGTGTTAACCGGCACATTGGCTATAACCGGTGTTGACTGAACGGCTGGTGTTGTTGATTCAATGGGAATCTCTGCATTTGGCAGGGCATCGGCAGAGATCACTGCATCTGACGTATTATCGTTGATTGCTGTAGATAAATTTGCTGGGTTTTCTGTTGGCAGTAGTAGGGTTGGCAAACCAGCCTGAGCATCAAGAAAACCCTGGCGGATTGCTTCGCCGAATACTTTTGCCTGACCGCTTAATGGCAGGAACAGCGCAATATGGATGTCAGTGCCTTGCGACTGGATGGCGGCGGGTTGTAGCTGGGCTGGGAGTGACTGCGCGGCTGGGTTTTGTGGATAACGAATTTTCCAGTCACGGACAGCTGCTTGTAGTTTGTCAGAGTCCTGTTTGTTATCCTGATAGGCACTGAGTAAGTCCAGCCAGCCTTGCAGAATATTTTCATCAGCATTGATGACTAACTCACCGCGCTTTTGTGGTGAAAGACGGGTCAGCATTTGCCAGGTATCATCAATATTTTTTTGATGAGCGGCATTGTCTTTCAGAAGTGGCTCCTGAGCGATATAAGCACGGATGACATCCAGAGAAGGTTCGCCATTAGCGGCATCAATGATGGATTGATAACGGGCGATTTCTGTACTGACTTTATCCTGAGTTTGCAAAGGTTGTTGTCCCTGTTGGTCAGGTATGGAACACCCTGCGATGATCATAACTGCCAGCATAGCTGAACAGACTAAACCAGTTTTGATACGCACAAAAATTGAGGAAAGCATACTGTATCCAGCGATGTTTTTTTCAAAGATGCTCAATTTTAAATCGGTCATTCGGATGAAACAATGAATCAACCCAATCGAGCAGTGGTTACGACATCCACGCTATATGTTGTGCCAACCCCCATTGGAAACCTGGGTGATATCACTCAGCGTGCGCTTGAAGTTCTTGAGCATGTCGATCTGATTGCGGCCGAAGATACGCGACATACCGGCTTGTTGCTTCAACATTTTGCCATTAATGCGCGCATGTTCGCACTTCATGATCATAATGAACAGCAAAAAGCAGATCAATTAATTACAAAACTTCAGCAGGGGCAGAGTATTGCATTAGTCTCTGACGCGGGAACGCCACTGATTAATGATCCTGGTTATCATGTGGTTCGCCGTTGCCGTGAAGCCGGTATTCATGTTGTCCCTCTGCCTGGGCCTTGTGCGGCTATAACCGCATTGTCTGCGGCTGGTCTGCCATCAGATCGTTTCTGTTACGAAGGGTTTTTGCCGGCTAAGAGTAAAAGCCGGAAAGATACCTTACGGGCTTTGGAGCAGGAGTCTCGGACGTTAATTTTTTATGAATCCACTCATCGCCTAATCGATAGTTTAGAGGATATGGTTGATGTGTGGGGAACTGAACGTTATGTCGTTCTGGCACGGGAATTAACAAAAACCTGGGAGTCAATTCAGGGGATGCCGGCAGGTGAACTTCTGGCATGGGTTAAGGAAGATGAAACCCGTCGCCGTGGTGAAATGGTATTGATCGTTGAAGGTTATAAAAAATCGGGTAACGATGCTTTACCGCCAGAGGCATTAAGAACGTTGGCGCTCCTTCAGCAAGAGTTACCGTTGAAAAAAGCGGCTGCTCTGGCGGCAGAGATCCATGGGGTGAAGAAAAATGCGCTTTATCGCCATGCTCTGGGAGAGCATGAAGAGTAACAACCATTGTTGATAAACAAGGCAGATAATGAGTAAACGCCTATACATCGTTTGTTAAACCTCTTATAATCCGCCGCGGAGTTGACTAGACAGTCGCTGCTTTATCATTGTCCTTTTGGATGATAGATAGGGGAGAGGAAAGTCCGGGCTCCACAGGGCAGGGTGCCAGATAACGTCTGGGGGGTGAAAGCCCACGACCAGTGCAACAGAGAGCAAACCGCCGATGGCCTGCTTATTGCAGGATCAGGTAAGGGTGAAAGGGTGCGGTAAGAGCGCACCGCGCGGCTGGCAACAGTCCGTGGCACGGTAAACTCCACCCGGAGCAAGGCCAAATAGGGGTTCACTAGGTACGGCCCGTATCGAACCCGGGTAGGCTGCTTGAGCCAGTGCGCAAGTGCTGGCCTAGATGAATGATTGTCCACGACAGAACCCGGCTTATCGGTCAACTTCACCAATTTAGCCCCATCAGGTTTAGCCTTGATGGGGTTTTCACTTTCTCAGGCGGCCAGATCAATTAACAACCCCTGGAACTCAGTATCTGCTTTTAAAACCAGATAATTCTCTTCATGAATAAAAGCGCCATCTCCACATTTAATCAAAGCGTTATCCTTAGAATTGCCTTTTATTTTTATATTGCCGTTCAAGGATTGTAGATAAGCATTTTTTCCTTTCAATTGCAGATGGTGAGATTGGCTCTTATTAAGAGAAATATGATTTATCCACACTTGCTGGCGTAATTGCATACTGCCATCCTCTGCGGTTGGAGAGGCAAGCATTGTCAATGGTCGCTCTGGTAACGCCATCCGTTGCAACGGTAAGCTTTCCTGCTGAGGGAAGGCATTTAGCCAAAGTTGTAAGCGGGTCAGTGGCTTATTCGCACTGATATTATGTTCACTGTAGCTGATGCCTTGACGGGTAGAAAACAGTAAACATTCTCCCTTGCAGGCCCTGACATGATTGCCTTCACTGTCACGATATTCTGCTTCACCTCGTAGAATAATGTTTAGTATATCCACATGTGGATAAGATTTAGGCTGGAAAGCGGCTTTTGGTGCGATAACTTCCTGATTCAGTACACGTAGAGCGCCATAACCTAAAAACTTTGGATCAAAATAGTGACCAAATGAAAATGTATAACGGGCCTGTAGCCAACCATAGTCAGCTTTTCCACATTGCTTTGCTGTTCTATTTATAATCATGATGGCGGTTACCTTCAAAAAACACACACTAACGATAGTAATTATCTGGACGGCGAAATGTTAGCCAGTTAATCTGGTCACCATATTCAAATTTCCTGATTGAGAAAAATATGAGCAAAGAACGAGCGCTTACACTGGAATCTCTACGGGTCATGGATGCGATTGACCGGCGGGGAAGTTTTGCTGCGGCAGCTGATGAGCTTGGTCGAGTTCCTTCTGCACTTAGCTATACGATGCAAAAGTTGGAAGAGGAGCTGGATGTGGTTCTGTTTGACCGTTCGGGTCACAGAACCAAATTCACCAATGTTGGTCGTATGTTGCTTGAGCGTGGACGTCAATTGCTTGAAGCTGCGGATAAATTAACCGCTGATGCAGAGGCATTAGCGCGGGGTTGGGAAACTCACCTGACAATCGTTTGTGAGGCATTGGTTCCCGCTTCTTCATTGTTCCCATTGGTGAGCAAATTGGCTCAGAAATCGAATACCCAGCTCTCTTTATTGACTGAGGTCTTGGCGGGTGCATGGGAGCGGTTGGAAACGGGCCGGGCGGATATTGTTATTGCGCCAGATATGCATTTCCGTGCATCGGCAGAAGTGAATTCACGTCAGCTTTATAGCATTACCAATGTCTATGTTGCCAGCCCTGATCATCCTATTCATCAAGAACCGGAGCCTTTGTCTGATGTAACGAGGGTGAAGTACCGTGGTATTGCTGTGGCAGATACAGCAAGGGAGCGCCCGGTATTGACGGTTCAGTTATTAGATAAGCAACAGCGTTTAACGGTGAGTTCGCTGGAGGATAAACGTCGGGCTCTTTTGACCGGGTTAGGGGTTGCCACGATGCCTTATCCTATGGTGGAACAAGATATTGCGGCTGGTCGTTTACGGGTGATTAGCTCTGAATACAGCCACGAGACAAATGTCATTATGGCATGGCGACGAGACAGTATGGGGGAAGCTAAATCCTGGTGTTTGCGGGAAATTCCGAAATTGTTTGCTAACCGCTAAGATAGATGAAAAAGCCGGAAAAATCCGCCATGATCTTCCGGCTTTGTTATCTACTGTGAGAATATTCTTGCTAGGGCAGAATGATATTATTTTATTATTAGTATTATATGGGGTATTTTGAATATAGTAGTTATAATAGAAATCTAAAGTAAATAATCCATGTTTTTATAAGCGATTTATATGAGTTTAAATATTTTATCTCTATCAGTAAGATGAAAAGGTGAAATTTTTTGATTAAGATTATTGGGTTAAATAGAATGTTAAATAATTAAGAATAAAATATTATTGTAAGGTTTGATAATGAAATGTTTGTATTATTGCTGTTAATGATTATTCTGTTTTAATGGAGTTAAGTATTATTTTTTAATAATGTTAAATATGTGTTTTTTGATATTTTAATTAATGGGTTTAACTCCAGTTGAAAGTATGTTTTTATAGGGTTTATTTAGAAAAATATCGAAGTTTTAATGTTATTATTTAACTTGGTTGTTTTTAAGTTATTAATTAATTTTATATTATATATCCTGTATATTAAACTGCTTTTAGATCGTTAACCATAAGATAAATAAAGTTTTTATCTGGATAATATTAAAGGGTGAAAAATCTACAAAGTCATTGATGATGGTTTTTATGCAAATATATTTTGCTATTATATGAATTGATTGAAATTTATAGTGTTGTCATTAATGTTTTGGCGAAATGTATAATGTTTTATAGGAGCTAAGATATTTTAAAAGTTGGCTCTATTGATTAGATAAAGTAAACCGGAAAATCTGCTAGATTTTCCGGTTAGCTATTTATCTTGAAACTTAATATGAGATTGTTATCTGATAGGATAGTTGAGCAAAACGGGAATTTTATGGTTTTACTCTTTACCTAAAATTTTTATTTCTCAGATTCAGAACAGCAACAACAGTATATTACCAGTTTTTATTCATCAAGCGGTCAATACTGAATTTACCTGGGCCGATGATAGCCAGTAACAAGTAGCCACCGCCGATAGTCAGGTTTTTTAGAAACATAGTTTGGTTCATGCCTTCAGCAAAATTGCTGTGGAAAAGCAAGGCAGTCAGAATACAGAAACTAAAGGTAAATAGTGCGGTTGTACGGGTTAAAAAACCGAACAGAACAGCCAGGCCGCCACCCAGTTCAAGTAAGATAGTCAGCGGTAATAAAAAGCCAGGGACCCTCATCGCTTCCATATATTGTTGAGTGCTAACATAGTCATCGCCTAATTTTCCATAACCTGCAACGATAAACAGGATTGACATTAAAATACGGGCTAATAGCAAGGTTCTATCTTCAAATTTTTTCATTAATAACTCCAAAGGATACAGGTAAAATAGTGATGATTAGTCGGTGCTAACTTGCAATAGCACAATTTGCTAATCATTAACGAATGGAATGTATACTAAAGAGAGGAGAGCTTAGTTGTAAGCAAGGATTATTAACAATTTTATACAAAGTTTTTGAATGTAAGTAATGTTGTTGATAATCAATAAGATATATTATGAAGAATTATTACTTCTTCCTTTTAAGTATCTTCAATGCACCAATGACTTGGCGGGTCCAGTGATAGAATTTCACTGGGTGACGAAGACCATATAAAGAGATGGTACTGGCTCCGAGTAGCAAATAAGGTTTTAATGACAACAGTTTTTGCCAGCCTTTGTCATAAGGCTCGATGATATTTCGCCAGTGTTGAGTATCGTTGGAAAGTATCAGTCGTTGTAACTGGATATTTTTGAGCAATTGTTGTTTTTTCAGTTTTCTTTTTTGGCTCTGTTTACTCATTACTGTGATCCTCCAGCATCTCTCTATCAACCTTTAATTGCTCGCGGGTTGCGTTGAGTAATGTTGAATGACGGGATTTCTTGATGGTCCATATCAGGCCAATGAGCGCCAGGGTCAGTAAAGTACCTGTGGTGATAGCTAATGCAGTAAGACGCCAGGTTGGATCAACAGCCAAAAAAATCATAACAAGCAAACACATCAGGCCAAAAGCGGTAAACAGCAATGTCAGACCGACCATTAATATCAGTTGTATCAGGGTTGCTTTCTCCTTTTCCAGTTCTACAACGATCAGTTGTAAGCGGGTTTCTACCATCCCGATAATGATGGAGGCAATGCGTTGAAGAGAATCAAGGACCCCTTTACCGGGGCCTTGAGATTTGGATGGGTGGTTCATATTAGCGTTTAGCCAATAATACACCTAATACGACAGCTGCTGCTGCACCGATGCCGATACTTGTCCACGGTTTTGCGTGAACGTAATCATCAACATGACGAGCCATCTCTTTAGTTTGCATAACGACTTTATCACTGACAGTGCCAAGTTTCATGCGAGTTTCTTCGAGCAGGCTTTCTACTTTGCTGCGGATTTTTTCCAGTTCGGTGTCGGATTTATCACCGGAATTTTTGATCACTTCCTCCAGTGTTTTCGAGAGGGATTTTAATTCAATGCGTAAGTCTTCAGCGGTTTTGTTATGTACCATGTAAATTACCCCTTATTTAGGTGTGTATATTTGACTTAATTAGTCGATTTTCCAGATGCTGGAAAAGACTATCCTTAAATATAGCTTATATTTTGGAAGGTGAATGAAAAACATTAGCGTTATTTCACTATTCTGCCGCAAACGATACTTTTGTCTGCGACAGAGGGAGATTTAAGAGATTTTCAGAAGGAATTACTTTTTTTGAGGGGATTGGCACGTTTTTTTACGTAATACAACTAACAAACTGCCGCTAAAACCAATAATTAGTAAAGCAAGTGGTAGTAATATCAGGAAATTCATAACCAGATCTTCATACTGACGGAAAATGGGGGTTTTGCCGAGAGCATAGCCTAAAGAGGTCAGGATAACGACCCACAGGAAGCCACTGAGCCAGTTAAAAAACTGGAAACGGCTATTTTGCAGACCTGTCAGGCCCGCAAGTGTTGGCAGCAGGGTTCTTATAAAGGCGAGGAAACGACCGATAAGTAAAGCAGACAGGCCATGGCGGTGAAAAAGATTGTAAGCTCTCTGATGATAATGAGCTGGGAGGTGGGAGAGCCAACCTTGTACCATCCTGGTATTTCCTAACCATTTCCCCTGGAGATAACCGACCCAGCAACCTAAGCTTGCTCCGGTGGTCAATATAACAAGCGTTACAGGGAAGCTCATTGCACCTTTGGCAATTAATACGCCAACCAATATAAGTAAGCTATCTCCTGGTAAAAATGCCGCGGGAAGCAGGCCATTTTCAAGAAAGAGGATCAAGAATAGCATGATATAAATGGCCCATAGTAGGGATGGATTGGCCAGAGTTTCATAATCTTGGTGCCAAAGTGCATATATAAGTTCTTTTACTATTTCCATCAGGTGTTCCTAAAATGCCTTTGTTCGTTCATCCTGAAAGCACGGGGCTAAACTGATTAAACTGTATCCTGTTTTAGTTATTTGGCCGGTTATAACGCCTTTTCAATCCGTTGAAAGAGTTAAATGGTGCGGCCTGCGACACTGTAACAAAATCAAGGGTGACTAAACAGAAAATTTTGGTGATCAATTGAACATTGATTGAAATGGAATAATAAATTGATTTAATCAGATTAGTTTATTAGATTTTTTATTTAAATTAATTGCTATTTTTTCACTATCTTGACTATTTTCTTTGCGGCTTATCGGTTATTGACGCATTCTACTAATGAGTCAATATTTTCTCAGTGATAGATTGATTCTTGCGTGAATTTGATTTATTTTTCACCACAGCAAAGGGGAGTAACTTCCTTGTCGGTTTATCGTCATTACGATGCAATAGCATCCGGTAGCCGGGCAACCTTGAACTGATACCTGATGGTACATTTTCTGTGTTGTAAGTGAGACCTTGCCAGAAGGCGAGGGTTGCTTGCAATACATTCATCTCCATTATGTGGGGAAGAGATATAGCAACGGCTGGCGTCTTCTGAGATTTCAGCCGTTTTTGTTTATGTAGAGAAAGAAAATGAACTCAGTGGGTAGTCCTGTTTTATGGGGAAGTTTCGCCGTTTTAATTACGATTATGCTGTTGCTGGATCTGCTCTTACAAGGGCGGAAGAAAGAGCAGGCAATGTCATTTCGTCAAGCTGCTGTCTGGAGCGTAATTTGGGTAAGTTTGTCGCTCTTATTTGCATTAGGATTATGGTGGTATTTCAGAGAAACTGTAGGGGAAGCTGTTGCTAATAGTCAGGCAATGGCTTTTCTTACGGGTTATTTACTTGAAAAAGCACTTGCTGTTGATAACGTATTTGTCTGGCTGATGCTGTTCAGTTATTTTTCCATTCCGGCAAATTTACAACGTCGGGTGCTTATTTACGGTGTCTTAGGCGCAATTGTGTTGCGTACTGCGATGATCTTTGCAGGGAGTTGGCTGGTTTCTGAATTCAGTTGGATACTCTATCTGTTTGGCATCTTTCTGCTGGTTACTGGCGTTAAGATGGCGTTGGCAAAAGAAGATAATACTCCGGTAGGTGATAAACCTTTTGTTCGTTGGTTAAGATCGCATATTCGTATGACGGATAATCTGCACGGAGAACGTTTCTTTGTTAAAGAAAATGGTTTGTTATATGCGACGCCATTGATCCTGATTTTGATTATGGTTGAAATCAGCGACGTTATTTTTGCTGTAGACAGCATTCCAGCTATTTTTGCAGTAACAACAGACCCTTTTATTGTTCTGACTTCTAACCTTTTCGCTATCTTAGGATTACGTGCAATGTATTTTCTGTTGGCTGGTGTGGCAGAGAAATTCACAATGCTGAAATATGGTTTATCAGTCATTCTGGTATTTATCGGTATTAAGATGCTGTTAATGGATATTTATCATATTCCTATGGGCGTTTCTCTGGGAACTATTGCGAGTATTTTAACAATAACAATGATTATTAATGTTTGGCTAAATAAATATAAAGCTAAAGAAATCCAGTAATCAGGTAACTATTTTTTAACAGATAACCCTATATTCCTGAAAAAGAATATAGGGTTTTTTCTGGTCTTAAGTTACTGAAAAATGGTTAAACATAAAAACAAATAATTGTGCTTTGTAAATGTGTAAATTGCTGTTTCGATCACACAAATGTGAATGTATTGTTAATAAGTGCTGGCAGGGTTGTATATTTTAACTGTTTATACTTTTCACCCTTCTTGGTTTCCCTATACTGAGACAGCAAACACAGAAAATACAAGTTTAGTAGAACAGTTAATAAAATGGGTCAGTTATGGAAAAACAAAAGCGTGGCTTCGTGCATTACATTGCACAAGGGAGCTTAGTTAAACAAATTTTGGTCGGTTTAATTGCAGGGATACTGTTGGCGTGGTTGGCGCCTTCGGCTGCTAAGTCAGTCAGCTTGCTTGGGTCGTTGTTCGTTGGCGCTTTAAAAGCAGTAGCCCCGGTGTTGGTATGGATTTTGGTTATGTCTTCTATTGCTAACCATAAAGAAGGCCAGAAAACCAATATTCGTCCAATTATTGGCCTCTATATTCTGGGTACTTTTTCCGCCGCTTTAGTTGCTATGGCCGGTAGTTTTATGTTCCCGTCACAACTGGTGCTGGTTGTCAATGATGCTCAGATGTCTCCTCCTGAAAACATTATGGAGGTGATTAAAGAGGTATTGGGTAATATTGTCGCTAATCCGGTGAATGCGTTACTGAATGGTAATTATGTCGGTATTCTTGCCTGGGCTATTGGTTTGGGGATCGCATTGCGTTACGCGAAGGATTCAACTAAATCTCTGATTTATGATATGTCTGAAGCGGTTACTCAGATTGTTCGGGTCGTAATCCGTTGTGCACCTGTTGGTATCTTCGGCTTGGTGTCTTCAACTATCGTAGAGGCTGGTTTTAACACTTTGCTGGGATATGCCCAACTGCTGGTTGTGCTACTGGGTTGTATGCTGGTTGTCGCACTCGTTGTAAACCCACTGATTGTTTATTGGAAAATTCGCCGTAACCCTTATCCACTGGTATTTGCTTGCTTGCGTGAAAGTGGCGTGACGGCATTTTTTACTC
Organism: Photorhabdus viridis; assembly: GCF_040256935.1. Classification (NCBI taxonomy): domain Bacteria; kingdom Pseudomonadati; phylum Pseudomonadota; class Gammaproteobacteria; order Enterobacterales; family Morganellaceae; genus Photorhabdus; species Photorhabdus viridis. The sequence continues at coordinate 60,226 of NZ_JBEJZY010000016.1, read as the reverse complement.
GTAGTTCGGCTGCGAATATTCCGGTGAATATGGCTATGTGCCGCCGGATGAATCTGCATGAAGATACTTATTCGGTTTCCATCCCGTTGGGGGCAACGATCAATATGGAGGGCGCTGCGGTGACGATTCCGATATTGACTCTGGCCGCAGTAAATACGCTTGGGATACCCGTTGACCTGCCTACAGCATTGTTGTTAAGCGTGGTTTCTGCTATTTGTGCCTGTGGTTCTTCTGGTGTAGCGGGTGGTTCCTTACTGTTGATCCCTCTGGCCTGTAGTATGTTCGGTATTTCCAATGAAATTGCTATGCAGGTTGTGGCAGTCGGTTTAATTATTGGTGTATTGCAGGATTCGGCAGAAACTGGCTTGAACTCTTCTACCGATGTACTGTTCACCGCTGCTGTTTGTCAGGCTGAGGATGACCGTCTGGCATCGGATCAGCTAACTCAGCGGAATTGATTGAAGTTTTCCGGTTGAAGTTAAAAAGGCAGTAATAGTTAAGAAGAGTAAAACATCCGCGCCAGGAATGGCGCGGTTTAAGCGTTTACTGCATCTTTATGGTCTGCCTGTGACTGCCATTATTTATTGTCAGATTTTAAGCCCCAATCGGGTGCCCTGATTGATAGCCCGTCGAGCATCCAGTTCAGCAGCAACATCTGCGCCACCAATAATATGTACGGTTTTTCCCGATTGTTGTAACGGCTGATGCAATTCTCTCAGCGGCTCTTGTCCGGCACAAATAACGACGTTATCTACGGCAAGACAGCTCTGTTCCCCATTACAGCTGATATGTAATCCCTGATCATCTATTTTCAGATATTGCATATTGTTGAGCATTTTCACGCCGCGCATCTGTAGACTGGTTCTGTGTACCCAACCTGTTGTCTTACCTAATCCTTCACCTACTTTGGTTGGTTTACGTTGTAACAGATAAATTTTTCGGGGGGAGGGTTCTGGTTTCGGGCCTTCAGGAGATAAACCACCACGATGTATCAGATTCTGGTCAATGCCCCACTCTTCGCTGAAAGCGGTACAATCAAGGCTAGTACTCTTTTCTGGTTGACTCAGATATTCTGCGGTATCAAAACCAATTCCACCTGCGCCAATGATAGCCACACACTGACCGACATTTTGCTTATCTCTGAGTACATCTAAGTAGCTCAGTACTTTTTCGTGATGAATACCATCAATGGTGAGTTGGCGAGGCACAATACCACTGGCGATGATCACTTCATCGAAATCGGAGAGTATTTCCGTCGTTGCGGTCTGGTTCAACCGCACATCAACATGATGGATTTCTAATTGACGCTGAAAATAACGTAATGTTTCATGAAACTCTTCTTTACCGGGGATCTGTTTGGCAATATTGAATTGCCCGCCAATCTGCCCATTACGTTCAAACAGAGTGACGTGATGACCACGGCTGGCAGCCGTCACGGCAAATGACAATCCAGCAGGCCCAGCACCGACAACAGCCAGTTTTTTAGGCAGGATAACCGGTTCGGCTGCCATTTCTGTTTCGTGACAAGCACGGGGATTAACCAAGCAAGAGGCTATTTCACCGACAAAAATCTGATCCAGGCATGCCTGATTACAGCCAATACAGGTGTTTATCTCATCAGCTCGTCCTTGTTGGGCTTTTAGAACGAATTCAGCGTCCGCCAGAAAAGGCCGCGCCATGGAAACCATATCCGCACAACCTTGTGCCAGCGCTTGCTCTGCAATTTCTGGATCATTAATCCTGTTTGTTGTGATCAATGGAATTGAAACTTTCCCCATTAGATTTTGCGTTACCCAACTGAATCCGGCGCGGGGAACCATAGTGGCAATAGTTGGAATTCGTGCCTCATGCCAGCCGATACCCGTATTGATAATAGATGCTCCCGCTTGTTCAATGGCGACGGCTAATTGCTCGATTTCCTGCCAATCAGAACCCTCTTCGACTAAATCCAGCATTGAAAGCCGGTAAATCAGAATAAATTCCCGTCCGGTTGCCTGGCGGACTGCTTTGACAACCTCCACAGCAAAGCGCATTCGATTTTCGAAACTTCCACCCCATTGATCCTGGCGGTGGTTGGTGCGGGTAGTCAGAAATTGGTTAATCAGGTACCCCTCAGAACCCATGATTTCTACACCATCATAACCTGCTTGTTGTGCCAGTTGCGCACAGTGAGCGAAGTCAGCAATGGTTTGCTGAATGTCTTCCTCTGTCATTTCACGGGGCATAAATGGGTTAATCGGCGCTTGAATGGCAGTAGGGGCGACAAGATTCGGCTGGTAACTATAACGGCCGGTATGCAGGATTTGCATGGCAATTTTTCCACCAGCCTGATGAACCGCGTCTGTAATAACTTTATGATGGATAAGGTCTTTTTCATCTACCAGAAATGCTGCGCCTTTTCCTATAACACCTTGTTTATTTGGAGAAATTCCGCCTGTAACAATCAATGCTACGCCTCCGGCTGCCCGTTCAGCATAAAAGTGGGCAAGTCTCTGGGCGCGATCGGGATGTTCCTCTAACCCGGTGTGCATTGATCCCATTAGAATGCGGTTTTTCAGTGTGGTGAACCCCAAGTCTAAAGGGGTGAACAGGTGAGGATAGTGGCTCATTGCAATCTCCGTCGGGTGTTTGTCAATCATAACCAAGTTATTGTTATTGTGTCCGAAACCACGAGGAGAAAACATCAGGTGGTCGGATGAGATGGAGGTTTAAATCTAGACGGAATGAGGTTAATTGGGAAAAAAATGTTAAACGAATGTGATGTATATCATAAAATCTCGCTCAGTCATAAAGTTGATAACCCGAGGGGTTGGAGGATAGGGTGATGTCTTCTATTCTTAACTTATTTATTAACGCCAACGATTATTATGAAGAAACAGATGACTGAATGGGTAACACTGGAAGGGAAAGGGGTTATTCTTGAACCTTTGACGCACCAGCGGCATGATGAGTTTGTACGGGCAATTGAAGAGGGTGAGCTACATAGATTGTGGTACACCAATATTCCTTCACCGGATGATTTGAGCAAAGAGATTGATCGCCGTTTATTTTTATATGAGGGAGGCGCCATGCTGCCTTTTGCTGTTGTTGACCACTGGACAGGCAAAGCCGTTGGAATGACCACTTATATGAATATTGATTCTCATGCCCGCCGGGTGGAAATCGGTTCTACCTGGTATGCGCGTTCTGTTCAGCGGACACATATCAATACAGAAGCTAAGTATTTGCTATTGAAATATGCTTTTGAGGAATTGGATTGCATTGCTGTAGAATTTCGTACTCATTTTCTTAATCACCAGAGTCGGAAAGCGATAGAACGGCTGGGTGCGAAACTTGATGGAATTTTGCGGAGTCATGCTTTATCTAAAGATGGCAGTGTCAGGGATACTTGTGTTTACAGCATTATTAATGGTGAATGGTCTGCGGTTAAAAACCATCTTGAGTGGCAGATGGTTAAACCAAGATAGAAGCTATTTCAAAAACCAGGCTATGCCATACTGGGTGGCAGCCTGATTCTAATTTAATTTGAAGGCAGAGAATCCTGCATTCCATTATCCAGCTCATCCAGTAATTGATAACGGCGACGATATTCAGCTCGCTTCTTACTGGCGATATCTTCAAGAGATTTTCTTTCAATAGCTAATGGTAGGTGGAAATCTTTATTTTTTCCCCTTTCTCCACCTAATGATTTCCAGAAAGAGTCGTAATCAGCCACTAATTTGTCTTTCTTTTTATGCCAATAACGCAGGCTTTTATAGATGTGTGTATCATTGCTGGCAGCCAGAATTTGCTGACAACCAAAGTGGGCAGCAAAACGGCAAACAGATTCAAGAAGTAAGCGTTTTGGAAATAATCCATAACAATCTTTCGTGGCATTGCGGATAATTTCAAGGGTTGTATCTTCTTTAGAACCTTGTAGTCCACCAATAAATAGTGTTTTTTTACCCGCAACAGTCAGTAGTGTAAAGGCACATCTTGCCAGAGTTTTATTATCTTCTGTTCCAATAAATAAGGTAAGCTCACCCTCTTTGTTGAAACAGTCCATGGAATCTATAAAAATAGTGTAAGTTCCACTCTTACCATTGATAACCGCTAATGGATATGCATTGGAACAAAATATTTTATTAATAATAGACTTATTCAGCCCAGTAAATAACAACTGATAGTGTTCATTTATTGCGCGCAACGTTTGCCCTTTGTTGAAGTTAATACTCAGATAAGGGCGATGTAGCTTAGAAGGCAAACAAGGTTGTTTCTTCAAAATATCCAGATAAAACGGTGTATTAACTATCTGGTTTAATAATTTTAGCGTCGATATTGGCATCAGAGCGCTACGCAAAGCAAACTTAGTGCGATTCTGTGCAGAATACCAGTGAGGACTGGGACTGATTTTTTTTCCGACTAAATCTGTGAACAGTCGAATGCCTGAGCTGGTGGGTTGATACATATATTCCATTTCTTTAATCTAGTTATATAAAATACAGGAGGGAAGATGACTTAAACCTACTGAGTATACTCTTTTAGTATTAAACGATACTTCAACAGATGTCTCTTTGTGTTTTTTTAAGATAAAAAAAACAATGATTTTTTAATAAATTTTTAGCAATTAATAATATTTTTCTTGTTTGTTTATTATTTGTTTGGTTTTCTATAACGTTTTTTGGTTGTAAAAGTATGCCAAAAAATATGGAAGGAGCGGTTATGACTTGATGTGATACATGCACTGTATGACAAATTTAGCGAGCCAGTATTGGTTGTAAATAAATCATATTGGATATGTTCGTTTTGGAATTAGTTTGATTTAATTATTAGTAAAATTAATGCTTATTGTTTGATTTTTGCTATTAACATCACTATGAAATAGCTGGATGATTTCATGTTTTATTCGTTATATCATTTTATTATGAAATTAATTTGACACTTGCAGGGTATGTATTTCGATTTTATTATTGATTAATATTTATGTGTTAGCTCACTTCACAGAAAGGCCATTAATAATGGATGAGATGCTTATTCTTGTTGATAAATATGACAATCCCATTGGTTCTGCGGGAAAAATGGATGTTCACCAGAAAGGTATGTTACACCGGGCCTTTTCTATATTTATTTTTGATAAAAAAGGAAATTTACTACTACAAAAACGGGCAGCAACAAAATATCATTCGGCCGGGCTTTGGACCAATAGCTGTTGCGGCCACCCTCGGGTTGGCGAAGTACTGGATACCGCAGCACACCGGCGTCTTGGTGAGGAGATGGGTTTTGATTGTCCATTGAAAAAAGTTTTGTCATTTATTTATCATGCCACACTCCCTAATACTTTGATTGAATACGAATATGATCATGTTTTTATCGGGCAATTTGATAAAGAACCGATAATTAATTCTGACGAGGCATCCGATTACAAATGGGTTAATCCACTGAAATTGAGGGAATTAATTAATAAGGCTCCTGGGGAATATACAGTTTGGTTTAAAAAAATCATTGATAGCCTTTCGAATCAAGATATTAAGGATTGGCAAAGGCAGCTCTGATGGCAATGTAATTTATCGGTAATCACAGAATTGAATTATTAGATATGAATGCCTCATTGAAATTTACCAATACGCTGCAAATCCTGACAAATAAGGTTGCCGCACCTTTTAAAACCATTTAATAAGGAAAACCTCATGAGTAGCTTTAATAATGTGTTTTACACTTAGGAGCAGTGTTGTGCCGCCCATACGCACCACAACACTGGTACGCCGGAGAACGCCAGCGCGATAAGGAACTCGGCCTATAAATCCGATGGATTGAAACAGAAGTATTCGCCTGTGATTGGCTAGGTTGATTGGCCTCTCTTCGATGAGATTTATTTTTACCCTTTCTATATGGCAAACAAAATTGTTGACGAGGTAAGCATAAATGTTTGCTGTGTTTGTATGTTCAACAGAATGGAGGAGTGGTGAAGCAAAGCGAGTTTAGACGGTGGCTGGAAGCTCAAGGCGTCGAAGTTTCAAATGGGACAAACCATCTGAAACTGAGATATCAGGGGAAACGAAGCATTATGCCGAGACACCCTGGCCAAGAGATCAAAGAGCCGCTGAGGAAAGCAATCATTAAGCAATTAGGATTGTGATAAAAAACCGCCTCGCAAGGGGCGGGTTCTCGCACAGGTTCACCATTAAAAATATGCGATATCCAGTCACACTAGAGCCAGTAGAAGAGGGCGGTTATTTCGTCTCATTCCCGGATATCCCCGAAGCTTTAACCCAGGGGGATACACGGGAAGAGGCGCTGGAGATGGCACTCGATGCGCTAATAACCGCTTTTGAATTTTACTTCGAAGATAATGAAAAAATCCCGCTTCCTGGCCCCGTAGGGCAGGATTATGTTGATGTGCCCTTAAGCGTGGCCTCTAAGGTGCTTATGCTCAATGCGTTTCTTGATTCCAAGTTAACGCAAATTGAATTAGCCAACCGTATGGGGGTGAAAAAGCAGGAAGTGACTCGTATCTTTGATTTACGGCACTCAACTAAAATTGATACGGTGGGTAAGGTCGCATCGGCTATCGGACATCAGTTAACTTTGTCCATTGAATGAAAATCACCATTAATTAACAGGCTGCGTTAAGACGTGGCCTTTTTTATATCCTGATAAACCGCAACTAGACGCACACAGCACTGTTATCAATCAAACCAATACGTACCAGGTTAATAGAGTGGTATCAATCAGCGCTACGGGTTCGTGTTTTGATGGTCCGAGTGACGGTTTGTCTTGCTGCGCTTATGACGAAATAGTGGTTAAAGCACTGGCGGAACAGACTGCTGCCCATACGCACCACAACACAGGTACGCCGGAGAACGCCAGCGCGATAAGGAACACGGCCTATAAATCCGATGGATTGAAATAGAAGTATTCTCCTGTGATTGGGTGAATATCATTCCATTTGTATGAGCTTTTTTACGCTATGACATAGGTTGATAACACCTTTTTTAAGGTGTAGACTGATTATGTTAGCAGGAGAATGTCGCGCTAGAACCGAGGCTACAAATCTCGTATAGCACAAAGACAAATTGCCCTATCTAAGGGTTAAAATAAAAAACCAACCTCACTAGTTGGTTTTTTATTTTTATCTACTCATCATCTTAATTGATTGAATCATTTGAAAATAAACCTATAATCAACGGCTGTTAGTTTGGGGTAGTGTTCTGACCTGTGTATCTCTGACGCAAGTTTTCGTAAGTCCTGGCTGAGTACAGGTGGTGCTGATTCAGTGCCTCGGTCAGAGCGCGATATTCTCCTGCTAACAACACAGATGAGGGCCAGCCGGACAGGCAGCGTAAAGGCAATGGCTGGTTAAGTCGTGCTCCTAACTGGAGCAAACGGGTGAAAGCATTTATTGACACTGCTATCATCGTTCTCAAAGCGTTAACCGCGCTTTTAGAGCTGATCCGTGCATTTCTGAAATAGGAGACCATAAAAATCTGTGGGGCATTTTTTAACTCACGATAAATTAAGCAATTAAGTGTGATTATCAGGATGGTTAGAACCCCTCAATCGCCAAAATTCTCTGTAACCTGATTTGCTAAATTATTTTATCCAACTCTCATCAAATCCATGCCCCACACATTTTTACGCTCTCCTAATACAGTTCATTGAACGTGAATACTATCTTCCAAAGGTAATCTAACTATTGGGTGCATGACCATTACATTCTCCTAATAACTACTTATTGGCTAAAACAATCACAGGAACAGCCTCGTGTCGCACCACAAATTGATGTACAAGCTTGACAGTTCGCCTACTTTGATTCAGTGCCTGTCAGATCAGATTGCGATTAGTCCGTCAGTCTCCCTCGGTAATCACATTCATACAGTTCATATTAACGATGTATTGCAATAAATCCCGCTTCTAATCCATGGGTCTCTATACCTTCTGGCATTGTCTCTCCTACAGTTACTAGACGATCTACTGCTGGATACTTTAAATTTGGACGCCAACTCACCGTTAATTGCCCACCACTATGGTGAGTTAATGCTTTTTCAGGTATAACCATCCCTTGTCCATTACGATAAGTGACAATATTAACTTTGGCGCTCATACCGGGCCTAATAAAATATTCCTTATTCATAGATGAAATCACTTTAATCACAATATCGTAATAAATTCCCGATCCTGGTGCACCTGTGCTTACACTTTGCATAGCAATAGTTTCAATTTCTCCATCGAGTACGTGATTAGCGAATCCCTCACCGCTAATTTTAACAGTCTGTCCTTCTTTCAGTTTAGAAAGATCTGATTCCTCAACCTGTGCCAGTACTTGATATTGTGCTGTATCCATAATTTCTAGTAGGGCCATTCCTTCTGTAATCTTAACACCGGGTTGGAGTATTACAATTCTTCCATTCTCTCCTTGTGTCGTTCTAAGCACAACACCTGAAAATGGTGCTCTAATTTCTTTATGAGCGTATTGTTCCTGTAAAGCTTGATAACGACTAGTTACATTCTGCAATTCCATCTCTGCCACCTGTACGTTACTAGCATTTCCTTTTTGTCGGATTGATGTAAGATCCTCCTGTGCTGAAGCAAGCTCCATCAGTTGCCTACGAACTTGTTGTTCAAGGGTTTCTACTTCCATTTTAGGAATGATCCCTCGAGAAAAAAGCGTCTGTGCTTTTGCGAGCATATTCTTCGACTCCATCGCCATATGGTTCGCATTTTCAACATTTCTTCTGGCTCGAATAACTTCTTGACCGCTCTCCCAATTATGTAATTGATCAACGACCGACGAAGCTTTAATCATTTCGACTTTAGCTTGTCTAAGATCCATATCCAACTTTCTGGTATCTAATGTAACTAATATCTGACCAGCAGTTACTTTTTGCCCTTCTTTAACCAATACTTGTGCAATAATGGCATCGAATGGTGTAGGTATAGTTTCAAGACGCCCAGATTGCAGTTTACCAACTAAATCAAGTCGCTTTTCTATCGGGATATATTTCACTTCGAACCATTGCGTAGGTTCTTGATCTGGCGATTGTCTGGAGAGTAAGAACAGGAAAGTAAAACAAAAGGCTACAGCTACAAATATCCCTGAGATAACCCATCGATAACGTTTAATCATTGAGAGTTACCTCCCAGCTTTCTAGCGTAGTACCAAGAATTTGGTCGAGTTCTGCTTGCGAATCAAGGTACTGAATCAGTGTATTCAAACGAGCATTTTCGGCATTTCTCAGATCAGTTTCGAAACTCAGCACTTGAAAATTACTAGAGCGCCCAACTTGTAATTTTTCCTGTTCAATTTCTAGTTTCTTTTGTGAAAGTGAATGAGCTTTTATTGCAAGCTGGTATTCCTGCCACCGCGATTCGGTGTCACGAATCGCATTAATGACCCTTTGTTCCAAATTTATTTTTACTTCCTCGATATGTAATGCTTGTCTCTGAACATTAACTTTGGCTTGAACTTCCTCTTGTTTATGTGACATATCACCGATAGGAATATCCAGCTGTATACCGACATAATTTTCCCAGTTTCGTTTTTCAGAAGACGATGAGCGATACTGGGAAGCCCCCCCCACCAGAGATAAATCCCATAATTGATTATCCTTGGCTTGCAATAACTGGATATCTGCTGCTTTTGCAGAAAGTAATTGAATAAGATAATTCGGCTGTTGTGATTGTGCTTTTTTAATTGATTGTTCGATATTTAAACTAATATGAGTGCCTGTTGGTGTATCACTGGCATGAATGGGAGTTTTGAGACTCAGTGCGAGTAATTTAAGTAATTCTAATTTTGCTGTATGTACATTATTTTCAGATTCTTTTGCTGAAAGCTCCTGCATGGCTAGATCAGCCTGTGTTTGTATAATATCAGCTTCGGCCATTCTGCCAGCACTAATCAATTCTTTGTTAGTATCGATTAATTTTTGCATACGCTTCAAAGCAGCAATCGATAACGCTTGTCGTTCCTGTGCACGGAGTACTGCATGATACGCCAAAATAATTTGTGTAATTGAATCAGAAACCGTTGCTTTTAAATTCAGCCGATTAGTTTGTTCTCGTAGTTTTGCCAATAAAATGGGAGCATTATTAACATCGCTTCCTGCACCACGTAAAAGTGGCTGTATCATTACAATACTTGCCCCATCGTTGTGAAGATTATTTACTCCTGACTTATTATTCTCACGTGTCCAAGAAAGGGTAAAACGAGTTCCTAGCGGAGTAAGCAGCGTAGCATTAGGAAACAATTTAGTATTCCTAAAATCAACATCCTGATTTTTGCCTGTAGTATAGCGGCCACTGAGTTGCAGCTTAGGTGTAAATCTGTCTTCCTCCACTCGTAAATCAAATTTTTGTGCAATTCGATCCAGGTAATTACTCCGAATTGCATAATTATTCCTTAAACCAAGCGATATTACATCGCTCAGCGACAGATTAATGACTTCTTTTGATGTCTCTTCGTGAAGGTTGTAATCAAGCCCTGATAAAACCAATTGCCCCTGTTCAAGTGCTAGAAGATCTGTTCGGGGGAAAAAAACACACAAAATAAAACAACCATAACGAAAATATTTTTTAATCATCACGTAATGCCTGTACGGGTTCCATTTTTGAAGCTTTAAGTGCAGGATAAAAACCGGAGATAAGTCCTACTGTAATAGAACCTCCTATCCCTAAAGGAATAGATGAAGCGGCCAGAGAGAATGCCCAGCCAGAGTAAAGAACAAACAGGATGGAAACTATAATACCTGTTAATGTTCCTATTATTGCTCCAGAAAAAGTCAGTAATGCTGCTTCATACAAAAAAAGACGTTTAATATCTTGTTCTCTTGCCCCTAACGCCATACGCAACCCAATCTCTTTTCGTCGAGACGAAACATTCATCATCATGATATTTGAAATAGCGATACCACCAGAGAGTAATGAAATGCTGGCCAGCCCTATTAACATAAAAGAAAAGGTACTACTTTGTTCTGCTAGCCCTTCTAATAATTGCTGTGGTATCTGAACATCAATGTCCACTGCCGGAAATTTGAGTTTGAGGAACTCCAACACCTCCTTGGCATCTGTTTCTATAGTTGTGGTTGTTATTGTACGAACGATGATGCCATTTATATCAGTATTGGATGATATTTTTCGGATTGCATCTATAGGAACAATTACTGCGGAATCTAAAGAAACAGGAAAGATGGGATTTCTCCCTTTCGTATTTATAATACCAATTACGGTGTATAAATAATTGCCAAGTTGAATCTGCTTGCCAAGTACACTGGAAGCCTCTCCTTTACCCAGATTGTTAGCTACTTCATTTCCAATGACCAGATAAGGTGAGTGCTTATCATAATCAGAAATAAAGCGGCCGTAATGGAGCTGCAATTGCATAACTTTTTCTAATTCTGGAGAAGAGCCTATGATAGTGAATGTTGTTGTTTTTCCGTTATAACGACCGGGAGAAGCAAAATGAATCCAAGGTGCTGTAGAAGATAAGCTGGGAATAGCCGTTGTCAGACCAACCATTTTAATTGATGAATGATCAATACCATGATGGTAAGAATTCAGGTTGGCTGTAAAAACATTAATATCCAACCCACTGAACACTTTTAATGCAGCCAAAGTCGTGTTATGCCCGATATTCACAAATGCCACAACTGATGCACAACCAATAATTATACCTGATAATGCAAGAAGGGTACGTCTTACCATTGAGATTAAATTGCGACAAGCTTCTCGCCATATCATAACTCCCTGTATACCATAGTTGCCCGATTGACAATTATCCGGCATGAATAGTTATTCCTCTAGTAACATGTAATTGACCATCAATCATTCGAAATTCCCGCTGCATGTGATTTGCAACTATAGGATCATGGGTGATAACAACCAGCGTCATCGCATTGTTTGTGTGAAGAGAAGAAAGCAATAATAGAATTTCTTCTGCTGTTTTCTGATCGAGATTTCCAGTTGGTTCATCGGCCAACAATAATGAGGGTTCTCCTACCAAAGCTCTGGCCAGAGCTACTCGTTGCCGTTGTCCACCAGATAAATCAGCCGGGTAATGAGTCGCTCGATGTGAAAGCCCAACTAAATGTAGTTTTTCTTTGGCGATTTTATAGGCTTGTGAAGCAGTAATACCCCGATAAAGTAGCGGCAATGCAACATTTTCTGTCGCAGTCATTCCAGCCAATAAATGGAAGCCTTGAAAAACAAAACCAATTTCTTTATTGCGCATTCTGGCTCGTGAGTCAGAATTGGCTGTTGACATATCAACACCACAAAGAAAATATTCACCGGAGGTAGGTTTATCTAGCAAACCAAGAATATTCAGTAAAGTACTTTTGCCTGAACCTGATGCACCGACAATGGCACAACTTTGCCCGGAAAAAATTTGGGCTGTGATATTTTTCAGAACGGGTATTTGACTTTCTTTTCCATGTTGGTAAACACGAGTTAACCGTTGCATATTGATAACAGGTGACTCTGATATTATCGACTGAGTAGAGTTTATAAGACCCATCATTTTTATTTTTATAATCTCTTTACTCATTAAAATGATAAGATATGTAGCCGTCATTCCGCGCCAAATATAGGAATTTGTTTCACAGGAAATGGCTGCATGATCACGACAATTAGTATCATTTTCGTGCTTTTATACTTTTCAGAGCATTTTTTAACGATTTTGATAAAGAGTGACTTTTTGCGCTAAAGCAACACTTTCTATCTTTTGGGTATAGATCCGTTGATTCTCTGATGAATTATAAAAAAATAGAACCGAAAATCATCTAATAATTAGTTATAAAAAGCTCAAAATTAATTATTTTTTATCAAATTTTGTGATTACCATCACTAATTTTAAATCAAAAAATAGGTGCGGAATGACGGATGTAATTATTGAGGGATTGCACCATCATAAGATAGTGCAATTTTATTTTTTATCTATAGATAGCTATATTCATAGCGAAACCGTATGGCTTACCATACTTTTCGCCACTTAATGAAATACTGCAATCAGTACCAGGAGTTAATGGCTCCCCTTTAGAGGTATATACTGGACCATAATTATTCGAGTAATAACCCGCAGTGAAACGGCAACGGTGTTGACCATCTTTAGTCTCATAAGTAACGGATGTAGAATAACTCGAGCTTTGTCCACCAATTGAAATTACTCCAGATGTTGTTTCACTAGGGGCAGTTCGTGAGGGATAATCTGAATCACCGTCTACTTTTCTTAATTCTTGTCCACCATATACACCAAATTGTACCTTTCCATCTGTCCATCCGGCAAAAGAGGAAAAAGAGGAAAAAGAAGTGGCTACTAGAGTACTAACTAAAGTAAGTTTTAAAAATTTTTTCATGAAAGTTTCCTTTTTGTTTTTATTGATAATAATAGATGGGATAATAGAGTAGAAGGTACTATCCTGAATCTAAGGTTATTTTTTGTTAATTCTCAAGATAAACAATATTACCTTTTGGTATTTTGTTCTCTTTATATAATTCTTTTGAAGAACCCGTTTTCCAAAAATAATTATCATTGCCATCATCTATTGCTATGATAATATCAGTTTCCATATAATTATAGAGATTATTATAATTTGTTTCTTTAATTTTTATAATAGATTCTTCTTGATATTTTATAACTTCAAATTTATATTTATTTTCTTCATCAAGAGTAATCCCTTTCGATTTTTTTTCAGATTCACTCATTCCTGAAATAATCGTAAGTTTTGACTGTGCATCTATTATTTTTATTTCTTTATCTGAAGCAATGGATTTTTTATCAAAGACATCATTGTTAAATTTAGTATCATTAACAGATAGTTGCTTATAGGCAGCGATACGTTCTGCTGAGGTATAATGACCTGTTTCATCATAAGCTATGGAGGATAAAGCTTGGCGACTTAATGAGTCAAATGGACTAGTTCCTTTTTTTCCTTCAAGAGCGGATCGTATATAATCAGCAGCTTGTTCGGATAATGCCAATCTTGCCTTATCAGCTTTTTCAGGTACATCTTTAAGAAAATCAGGTTCGGTGCTATCACGAGTAAAAAAATAAATATCATACAGTTTTTCTATATCTATCCTATTTGTATTATTCACACTAGATACTGTATTAGATTTTATTTGATCTAAAAAGGATTGATGCAAAGAATGTTCAGATAAAATTACTTTACTAGTATTAGTATATTCAATACCAGATGGATTATATGGTGCACGTTTTGAAATATTAAGATTTAGGTTTTCAATCGACGAATTTAATATGCTAATATTGCTTATGTTAGTCATTACTTCTTCTCCATGAAATACCACTGTTACTGACTGAATAATAACCGATTCCTGTTTACCAATAAATTTAATTTTTAAATAAATTTTTATGATCCGGTATATAATCCGACAATGAGTGGTTAAAGTGTATTAAGTTCACGATCATTATCGGTAAATTTTCCAGAATGTTTAATGATTTATAAAAATAACAACCCTTTTATTTCTATTGAAATAATTTCAATGGGTTAATATAATGTACAATATATAAGTGCCTAATAGTTATAACTAATCGTTAATATGAAATCATGATATTCCTTCACTCAATAACTGTCAAGAAGAGGAATCATAATCAATAAATAAAATTTCTGTATAAACTTATTACAGAAAAATAGATCTAAATCATGGCAAGAACCTAAATATACCCAAGAAACTTCAAGATGCAGTTTTTAGCACCTGAAAATGGTCGTTAATTCTAGACATCAGAGAGTCCGCTATATCCGGTAGCGTTGTGGTGAAAAATTTGAAGACTTTGTCTCGAAATTCATGTTTATCAGCGAAATAACGGTTATTTCGAACATGTTCATTCATGACCTTCCATAATCGCTCTATCGGGTTTAAATTTGGGCTATAGGGAGGAAGGTAATGTAACTCAATATTGCTAACATAAGCCCACTCCTTCACAAGATGAGCTTTGTTGTAACCCGCCCCATCCACAATAAGGAAAGCGTAAAAATGTGTGGGGCATGGATTTGATGAGAGTTGGATAAAATAATTTAGCAAATCAGGTTACAGAGAATTTTGGCGATTGAGGGGTTCTAACCATCCTGATAATCACACTTAATTGCTTAATTTATCGTGAGTTAAAAAATGCCCCACAGATTTTTATGGTCTCCCACGAATGCACCCTGTGGCAAATAAGGGTGCAATGCTGTGCGAGAGATGAGGGTCGGCCCCTCGGAGGCGGTGTCCAGACGCAGCCTTCAAACTACCCTGAGCTGCTGCTGTTAAGAGCGGTGGTGGTGAGCGTCAGGGAAAAGGCGCAGTCAGATGCGTCATGTATGTGTTGTGAAGATGAACGAGAGTGAACTGTAGATGCAGTGTCGAAAGGAACAAGATGATGTCAAAAACGCGCTTTCTAAGCGGCGTGTGATAAGTCCAGCGGTTATCTGGTTACTGGCTGGGCGGCATCCGGCATATAGGCATATAGACAGCATGAGCACAACACAGGCTCTGGCATGGAACGTGGGAACCTGTCGTCCCGATGTGAAGGGAGCGGCGTCAAGCAGAAAACCTGCAAGCGCCTGAGTACCGAGGCGGGGCACAGGGGCAGATGGCTCCGTAGTAGTGATGAAGCGTCTGTAATGGACGTGGAGCGAAGGGGGCCAGTCGTTGGGGTTGTATTACGGGTCAACCGCACAAGTGGGAGGAACCTGTGAGCCAGTCCAAACCGTTTGCGTTATCCAGACAGTCTGTCTGGAAAGCGTACAAGAAGGTAAAAGCCAACAAAGGTAGCGCTGGAATCGATGGTCAACCGATTGAGGAATTTGAGAAGAACCTCGCGGGGAACTTGTACAAACTCTGGAACAGAATGGCCTCGGGCAGTTATATGCCGCCAGCGGTTCGGCGTGTTGAGATACCAAAGGCGACGGGGGGAACGAGACCACTGGGGATACCCACGGTAGCGGATCGTATCGCGCAGATGGTGGTCAAAGACAGGCTGGAGCCGATTCTGGAGCCACAATTCCACGTTGACTCCTATGGCTACCGCCCGCACAAATCTGCGCACGATGCCCTGAGAGTAGCCCGGCAACGATGCTGGCGCACTGACTGGGTGCTGGACGTGGACATCAAGGGGTTCTTCGATAACATCGATCATGAACTCCTGATGAGGGCGGTGCGCAGGCATACGGATTGCAGATGGGTGTTGCTCTACATTGAGCGATGGCTAACCGCGTCGGTGTACATGCCGGATGGAACGGTGCAGATAAGGGATAAGGGGACTCCTCAGGGAGGGGTCATTAGTCCGTTGCTGGCCAATCTGTTCCTGCATTACGCATTCGATATGTGGATGAAACGGGAATTTTCCGTCGTCCGGTTCGAGCGGTACGCTGATGATATCGTCATCCACTGCAAGAGTCATGCGCAGGCAATGATGTTGCGTGGCAAGCTCAGAAAGCGTCTGGCTGAGTGTAAGCTGGAGATGAGCCCGGGTAAGACGAAAGTCGTCTACTGCAAGGACAGGGAAAGAACGGAGACATATCCTGAAATCAGCTTTGACTTTTTGGGCTACACGTTCAGGTCAAGAAAGTCGGTCTCGAAAGAAGGAGAGCTATCGGTGAATTTCCTGCCAGCAATGAGTGCCAGAGCTGCGAAGGCAATCCGGCAGACAGTACGGGGCTGGGATTTGAGTCACAAAACACCGCTGTCGCTGGAAGCAATGGCACGATGGCTCAATCCCATGTTACGAGGCTGGGTCAAGTACTATGGGCGCTTTTATCGGTCAGCAATGGATCGTATAGCCAGTCATGTCGATCTGCACCTTGCTAAATGGGTTACCCGCAAATATAAGCGGGTGCACGGTAGCCTGGCTCAGGCATATGAATGGTTAGGCAGGATAAGGAGTGTTAAGCCTGGTCTGTTTGCACACTGGGAAATTTGTACGCGGCGCGAACGGTCAACGGCAAGAGCCGGATGACGGGAGACTGTCACGTCCGGTTCCGTGGGAGCGCAGGGGGGAAGTTCCCTTGCGCGACCCGATAACCCCAGATAACGGAAACGTAGCTAAGGCCATCGGGGTAACCTCCCGGTGGCCTTTAACATTTACCGCCTTTGATCAAGGTTCGCAGTACCGGAGAGTAACCATTCCAGCGAGGCATAGCCCTCCCCTGCCTGAACCACCATAGAAGCGATAGCAGGGACACTGGTAAGGAAATAATCTTTTACCAGTGGGTTACTCATTCAAGGCTGCGACCCCTTGACCATCGGATTTTGCCGATGGCGATGCTACTTTAACCGATTGTATTATCTGACTCAAGAATCAAATAAACACCTTAGTGACGGTTTGTTTCGCTGCACTTATGACGAAATAAATGAACTTATGATGAAAACGGCACTATACCGCACCCGCCTGCACGCTTTGGATCAAAAGAGGATCACGGAGAAAATCCCAATGTAATGATATTAAAGGAAAAATAATATTTTACGTGAAAAAGTAAGATCACGAAGAAAAGCCGTGCTTTATCATAGAAATCAGATAGAGCGCGGCTTTACAGGATATACAGAACTGAAATTATGCATTACGACAAGGAGAAAGTGAAAGCATTAAAGTGTGCTTAATTCATTAATAAGCGCAGGATTACGTTCAAGCATCTTAAGTAGTTTCAGTGATGAACCAGAAGGAATGCGGCGGTGCTGTTCCCAGCTTTGAATTAGAGATGCAGAAACGCCAACAGCTTCGGCAAATTCACTTTGTTTTAAGCCAAAGGTTTCACGTAAGTTTTTTACATCAGGCAGGCGATGGTAATGGATATTTTCATCAGAAACAGAAAGTTCGCCTTTTTCAATTGCTACCATCTGATTCATGCTTTCAACCAGATCGTTAAAAAGTTTTTTGTCCATAGTCTCTCTGTTGTATGAACATTATCACATATCTACACGGTGTTGATTACTGTAATTTGCGCCCAGAAATTGAAGCTGGCTAGTGTGTTTTCATCTAGGCAATGGCTTTATGAAAAAATCTCTGTCGCCATTTTGTCGCCACTGACTACCAGAAACAAAAAAGCCACTCTTGTTTGAGTGGCCTAATGTACTGATTTAACAGCTAAAATCTGGTGGCCCCTACTGGACTTGAACCAGTGACCAAGCGATTATGAGTCGCCTGCTCTAACCAACTGAGCTAAGGGGCCGTTGGATGGGAAGGATTATACGTACAGTTTTGCTCGCGGTCTAGCTTTGTAAACTCGTATGATCACTTTGTATACAAAATTGAGTTTTTATTAAGTAGTAGAAGGGGATAGCGGTATATATTGGTTGTTTTTATGGCTTATTTATCGTTTTTATAAATCATTGGATTAATTTTTAATAAGCTCTTTGGTGTTATCGGGTCATATTATTATCCCGATGATCAATATATTTTTATATATGATTATATTAATACTAATCATCTCCCTTGATAAAAAAATAAAAGCGTCCGCCGAAGCAGACGCTTTTCAGTTAGCATGACTTAAAATTGTTGATTATTCATCAAGGAAGCTACGCAGTACTTCAGAACGGCTTGGGTGACGCAGTTTACGCAGTGCTTTTGCTTCGATCTGGCGGATACGTTCACGGGTAACATCGAACTGTTTACCAACTTCTTCCAGTGTGTGGTCAGTATTCATATCGATACCGAAACGCATACGCAGTACTTTTGCCTCACGAGCGGTCAGGCCAGCCAGAACATCGTGGGTTGCTGAACGCAGGCTTTCTGAGGTTGCAGAATCCAGCGGCAGCTCCAGCGTTGTATCTTCAATAAAATCACCTAAATGTGAATCTTCATCATCACCAATCGGGGTTTCCATTGAGATAGGCTCTTTGGCGATTTTCAGTACCTTACGGATTTTATCTTCCGGCATTAACATCCGTTCCGCCAGTTCTTCCGGTGTTGGTTCACGCCCCATTTCCTGCAACATCTGGCGGGAAATACGATTGAGTTTGTTGATTGTCTCAATCATATGAACGGGAATACGAATGGTACGGGCCTGGTCGGCGATCGAACGTGTAATTGCCTGACGTATCCACCATGTAGCGTAAGTTGAGAACTTGTAACCACGACGATATTCAAATTTATCAACCGCTTTCATCAGACCGATATTACCTTCCTGAATCAGATCTAAGAATTGCAGACCACGGTTGGTATATTTTTTGGCAATTGAAATAACTAAACGTAAGTTGGCTTCAACCATCTCTTTTTTCGCACGGCGAGCTTTTGCTTCACCGATGGACATCCGACGGTTGATATCTTTCACCTGTTCAATGGTTAAACCGGTTTCTTCTTCAATCTGACGAAGTCTGTTCAGACTACGTTGTATTTCTTCTTCAACTTCAAGTAATTTTTCAGACCACGGTTTGTTCATGGCTTTTGCCGCAGTGAACCAAATGTCACTGGTTTCATTACCGGAGAACAGAGTGATGAAGTTCTTCTTCGGCATTTTACACTGCTCAACACACATTTTCATGATTTGACGTTCTTGAAGACGAACGCGATCCATCATAGAACGCATGTTGTTGACCAGATAATCAAACTGTTTTGGCACTAGACGGAACTGCTTGAAAACTTCTGAGAGCATTAAGATTTCGGCAGCCGTATTAGGATGGTTACGGCCATTTTTCTTAATTTCCTGACGAGTGATTTCATACTGTTCTTGCAGTTCCTGGAATTTCTGGCGAGCTAATTCCGGATCGATGCTGTTGTCATCATCACTATCGCTATCTTCGTCACTGTCTTCATCTTCGTCGTCTTCATCATCATCAAGTTCTTCCTGTGGGAGCTCAGAACCAACGTGAGTGGCGGTAGGCGCGAGGTCTTCTTCTGCGTTCGGGTCAACAAAACCGGTAATAAGATCTGACAGGCGGGCTTCACCTGCTTCGACGCGAGCATACTGTTCCAGTAAATAGGTGATTGCCTCAGGGTATTCAGCAACAGAGCACTGTACCTGATTGATGCCATCTTCAATGCGTTTAGCAATGTCAATTTCACCTTCCCGGGTCAATAATTCAACGGTACCCATTTCACGCATGTACATACGTACCGGGTCGGTGGTACGACCGATTTCAGATTCAACGCTAGACAGGACTTGCGCGGCAGCTTCCACAGCGTCTTCATCTGTGTCGTTAGTGGTTTCTGCTAGCATCAGATCATCGGCATCAGGTGCTTCTTCCATTACCTGAATGCCCATGTCATTGATCATCTGGATGATATCTTCGATCTGATCGGAATCGACGATATCTTCCGGCAGATGGTCATTGACCTCAGCATAGGTCAGATAGCCTTGCTCCTTACCACGGGTGACAAGTAGCTTTAGCTGTGACTGCGGGTTTTGCTCCATAAGACGGTATCCACACTTCAGAGTATTTGGGTTGGTGTCGGTCGGCGAAACTAATCTGCCAACAATAACTTTTAGGGGCGTTTTCGTTGTATTGCCGCTGCCCACTTATAGCGGCAAAATGTAGGGTTGCTTCCCTACCTAATGCGGCACTTAAGCCGTGAATTCAGTATTTACTTTCTGGCACGGGATTCATTAATCAAGCGAACTTCTTCGCGTTCTTCCGGTGTCAGGCCTTCGGTTCTTGCTCTGGCGATAAGAATATCTAAACGTTCTTCCAACGCTGAATCAACGAGATGATCCAACGCGTCACAAAATGTATTTTCTGCTATTTCTTCTACTTGTATATCGTTCCATGCAGCTAATTTTTCAAGTTGTTTACTAAATTTATTGTTACGATATTGTTCTAGCAACTGTCCAGTTGTCAGCCCGGGCTGAGTAAGACAAACCTCTACAAGCTCTATAAACAATGGTAAGCCTGCAATTTTAGCCTGCATAATTCCCTGTAGCGGGGGAACTAAAGCGGCTAAGTGTGGGTTTTGTACCAACAGTCCTATAAGTATACGCATAGTTGTCGGTTTTAGCTGCGGCATCTGATAATTATTCCCACTTTCCAGACGCTGTGGTAATAAACGTTCCAACTGTACTGCATCGGGGATACCTAACATATTGCCAAGTTCTTGCCTCATATAGAGACGCAGAGTTTCTCCCGGGATCTGGTTAATCAATGGTACAGAAAGTGAACTGAGTTTTGTTTTCCCTTCAGGATTACTCAAGTCAACTTGCGGCAGTAACGATTCGAACAGGAATTCAGACAACGTGTGAGATTGTTCCATTCTTTGTTCAAATGCTTCACGGCCTTCTTTGCGAATTAGTGAATCAGGATCTTCGCCATCAGGCAAAAACATAAAACGTAACTGCCTACCATCATTAAGATAAGGCAGCGCTGTTTCCAAGGCTCGCCATGCTGCGTCACGCCCCGCTCTGTCGCCATCGTAACAACAGATAATGTTGTCAGTAGCACGAAAAAGTAACTGAATATGTTCCGATGTCGTCGAAGTGCCTAACGAGGCAATGGCATAATCAATACCAAACTGTGCCAGAGCCACCACATCCATATAACCTTCAACCACTAATAACCGTGAAAGGTCACTGTGATTTTGTTGCGCTTCATAGAGGCCGTATAGTTGGCGACCTTTGTGGAAAATTTCAGTTTCTGGTGAGTTGAGATATTTTGGGAGCGCATCTCCCAGAACTCGTCCACCAAATGCAATCACGCGCCCCCTGCGGTCACGGATTGGAAACATGACTCGTTCACGGAAACGGTCGTAAGTACGGCCATTATCATTTGACACCAGCATACCGGCGTCATGTAATTGTTGACGATCTTCCGTGCTGCGGGCAAACCGTTTCAAAGCGTTATCCCAGCCAGCGGGAGCGAAGCCAATCGAGAAACGGTGGATAATCTCTTCACTAAGTCCACGTTGAGCCAGATATTGCCGGGCTTGTTGTGCAGCGGAGCTATTTAGTGAATTCTGATAGAAGCTGTTGAGCTTATCCATCAGCTGATAAAGATTTTGTCTTTGGTGGCGTTCTATCTGACTGCTGCCGGAACCTGCTTCATAAGGGACTTCCAGCCCATGCATCGCGGCCAATTCTTCAATAGATTCGACAAACTCAAGTCTATCGTAATTCATCAGAAAATCGATAGCGTTGCCGTGAGCGCCACAACCAAAGCAATGATAAAACTGCTTATCGCCATTAACAGTAAACGAAGGTGTCTTTTCATTATGAAACGGACAGCACGCGTGGTGATTTTTACCCTGTTTTTTCAGTGGCACACGAACATCGATCAGGTCGATAATATCGGTACGAGCTAATAAATCATTGATAAATACGCGCGGAATTCGTCCAGCCATAAGCCCTTTTTACGCCTGTTGATGAACGACAATAAGCCGCGCTTCCTTTCGGAAAGCACGGCCTTTATCTGCAACTACTGTTGTCTGCAAATTCAATCACTATGCGGGTCAACCGCAAGGATTAGTACAGACGAGTGCGGCGTGCGTTTTCACGAGCCAGCTTTTTAGCGTGACGTTTTACAGCAGAAGCTTTAGCGCGTTTACGTTCAGTCGTTGGTTTTTCATAGAATTCACGACGGCGAACTTCTGCTAACACACCTGCTTTTTCGCAGGAACGCTTAAAGCGACGCAGTGCTACGTCGAATGGCTCGTTTTCACGTACTTTAATTACCGGCATGTGCCTCTCACCTCAATAGAAATCGGTCTTGCTGGCGTGGGATGCCAGCCATCTTAAAATGGTGCGGAATTTTACTTCAATGAACACGGCTTTGTAAAGCGCCGCAGCAAATTGAAACAACAACATTACAATGGTGACTTACAGTGAAATATGCAAGTCAGTTCTGTAATATTGAAGATAACCACACAGGGATTTTACGTAGGGCGCTGATTATAGACTAAACAGTAAAAATAGTCAGCATGTAAACCGCGCAAATTATCTTATTAATGATAAACTGGTTTTCTTCTGTGGAATATAGGTAGTGTAATGCGAGTTTTAGGTATAGAAACGTCTTGCGATGAAACCGGAATCGCAATTTATGATGATCAAGCCGGTTTATTAGCAAATCAATTATACAGTCAGATTAAATTGCATGCTGATTACGGCGGTGTTGTGCCTGAACTGGCTTCACGCGACCATATCCGCAAAACCGTTCCCTTGATTCAGGCTGCTTTGAAAGACGCAGGATTAACCCGTAAAGATATTGATGCAGTGGCTTATACTGCGGGTCCTGGTCTGGTTGGCGCATTATTGGTGGGGGCGACTATTGGCCGTTCTCTGGCATTTGCCTGGGATGTTCCTGCGATTCCTGTTCATCATATGGAAGGGCATTTATTGGCTCCGATGCTGGAAGATAATAGCCCTGAATTTCCGTTTGTGGCTTTGCTTGTGTCCGGTGGTCACACACAACTTATTAGCGTAACCGGGATCGGTGAATATGAGCTGCTTGGTGAATCGATAGATGATGCCGCTGGTGAAGCATTTGATAAAACAGCTAAATTATTGGGCCTGGATTATCCGGGAGGTCCGTTGCTCTCCAATATGGCTCAGAAAGGAGAAACCGGGCGTTTTGTGTTTCCTCGTCCAATGACCGATCGCCCTGGGCTGGATTTCAGTTTCTCGGGACTGAAAACTTTTGCGTCTAATACGATTCGCAGCAACAGTGATGATGAGCAGACCAGAGCGGATATTGCCCGCGCTTTTGAAGATGCGGTTGTTGATACATTGGCGATTAAATGTAAAAGGGCGCTTGAGCAGACCGGGTTCAAGCGGCTGGTAATGGCCGGTGGCGTCAGCGCCAACCTCACGTTGCGTACCAGAATGAAAGAAGTCATGGCAAAATTGGGCGGCGAAGTATTTTACGCGCGTCCTGAATTCTGTACAGATAACGGCGCTATGATTGCGTTTGCCGGTATGATCCGCCTGAAAGGCGGAGTGAGTGACGCTCTTGGCGTGACGGTCAAAGCCCGCTGGCCACTGTCTGAATTACCTGCACTATAAATCTTCATATATAGTGAAAATAAAAAAACCAGTCACTCAATCAGTAGCTGGCTTTTTATTTGGCAATGTTGTTAATCTTCTTCTCCTTGTTCTTTCTCTGCCTGAATTTTTTCTTCTTCAGTCATCTCTTTTTTCTTTTTGAGCTTGCTCCAGATACGACTTTCCTGGCCGCGCCACAGGCGCTGGATATTATCATGGTGACGGAGCAGTACCAGACAGCAGAGCATGGCAACCGGAAAAGTAAATTCAGGTTTAAACCACCAGACATAGAAAGGTGCTATCAAGGCGCTGACAATTGCGCCTAGAGAGGAATAACCACTCAGTAATACTGTCAACAACCAGGTACCTGTCATCAACCCCATCAGATCCCAGCCAATTGCAGCGATAGCACCAAAAGCAGTTGCTACTCCCTTACCGCCTTTAAAATGGAAAAAGATTGGATAAATATGGCCGAGACAAGCAGCTATTGCCGTAATTCCCAGATAGAGAGGGGGAACATTAAGCTGATAAGCCAGCCAGACTGGGACCATACCTTTCAGAACATCACAAATCAGTACCACTGCCGCAGTACTGCGGCCACCAATCCGTAATACATTTGTCGCTCCTGGGTTACCTGAGCCATGCAGGCGGGGATCCGGCAGTCCAGCCAGACGACAGATAAGTATTGCGCTGGAGATTGAACCGCAAAGATACGCGAAGATAATCATACCAAGCGCGATAGCACTCATAATATCTCTCCAATAATAATGGTCGTTTTCTTAGCCTAGTCATGGATAATACGCATATTTAGTCGGAAGTGGTATCAGACAAGTTGAAAAATAGGAAAGTGACATGATGGATATCGTATTTATTGAAGAATTAGCTGTCATCACCACCATTGGTGTTTACGGCTGGGAACAGACCATTAAACAGAAGTTAGTGTTCGATATCGAAATGGGATGGGATAATAAACGCGCATCTTCCAGCGATAATGTCGAGCATTGCCTGGATTACGCTAAAGTTAGCGAAGCGATTATCAACCATGTAGAAAATCAGAATTTTGCTCTGGTTGAAAGAGTGGCTGAAGAGGTGGCCGATCTGCTATTAAACCGCTTTAATTCGCCGTGGGTACGGATAAAAGTCAGTAAGCCGAGGGCGGTGGCGCAGTCTTGTCAGGTCGGTGTTATTATTGAGAGAAAAAAATAATCCGATCAGCAGTGAATTCAGTTGTCATATTATTGTCATTATTCTTGCATAGGCTGGCATGTATCATTGCCAGGCGTGATAATTATGTCAATTGATTAATGGCAATGGGAAAATGGTAGTCGGATTCATCTGTGCTACCTGTTTTGGAGATTTGTTTAATGGGGTGCGATCTCTCTATATGACTGACCTTTCTACCTTGTTTCATGCATTTATTCTTGGTGTTGTTGAAGGGCTGACTGAGTTTCTTCCTGTTTCCTCAACTGGTCATATGATCATCGTGGGTCATTTGCTGGGGTTTACCGGCGATAAGGCTGAAACATTCGAAGTTATTATCCAGCTTGGATCAATTCTTGCCGTGGTAGTGGTATTTTGGCGTCGTTTGTTTGGGTTAATTGGTCTTCACTTTGGTGAAGTTCCTCACGAAGGTAAAACCAACGGCAAGCTGAAACTGAGCCACATTCTTTTGGCGATGTTACCTGCGGTGACGCTTGGATTGCTGTTCCACGATACGATTAAATCGCTGTTTAACCCACAGAGTGTTATGTACGCTTTGATTATTGGCGGCGTGTTACTGATTATCGCAGAAATTCTGAAACCTAAGACACCGAGAGCAGAAGGGTTGGATGATATTACTTATCGCCAGGCTTTTATGATTGGTTGCTTCCAGTGTCTGGCATTGTGGCCGGGATTCTCCCGTTCAGGGGCGACAATTTCTGGTGGAATGCTGATGGGGGTTAACCGTTATACCGCATCAGAGTTCTCGTTTATTCTGGCTGTACCGATGATGATAGGGGCGAGCGGGCTGGATTTATATAAAAGTCTGCATTTTTTGACTGCTTCTGATATCCCAATGTTTGCTGTCGGTTTTATTACTGCATTTATTGTCGCATTGATCGCAATTAAAACCTTCCTGGCATTGATTAAGCGTATGTCTTTCATCCCATTTGCTATCTACCGCTTTATTATCGCCGCCGCTGTTTACTGGGTATTTATGTAGTGAATGATTCCCCTGATATCGATTTAGATTAGATCTCAGGGGATGTACAGCGTATTTGATCTTTCAGACAACAGTATTAATCCTGTTGTTGCTTCCATTCAGCCAATGCCTGCTGACGCTGGCGTCGTAGCTCTTCACCAATATCCGCGCCACGCAAGCCGCTGTCTACAATACTTTTCACCTGGACCTGGCTGGCAACCTCAAATGCCTGTCGCAGATAATGACCTTGTGGATAGGGGGTATCTTCAAAACCGGTACGACCCCGCGCATCTGCTTCACTGGTGATAATCAACTGATCTATTCGCTGAGGTTTACGCCATGCATCAACAGAATCAAACAATTTGAGCAATGTTTTTGGCCGCAATTGATCGACGGTATGCACTAAGTCATGATATTGAGCGACTAGTTTTGCCAGATCACGAGCAGAGTTAGGCACACGCAGACGTCGGCACAATTGATCGACTAACTTCACGCCTGCCGGACCATGTCCATAATGATGAGGCCACTGTTCTGGCGGTGTTAGTCCTTTGCCAAGATCATGACACAGAGCCGCAAAGCGGCTATCTACTTCATCTGTCAGTTCCGCGACAATTTTCAGCACCATCAACGTATGAATACCGGTATCAACCTCAGGATGCCACTTCTCCGGTGCGGGAACGCCAAACAGATTATCAATTTCAGGAAACAGTACCGCCAGTGCGCCACAATCACGTAAAACCTGAAAAAAAACCTGCGGTGAATACGTGGAAAGGGCTTTTTCTGTCTCTTTCCAGACACGCTCCGGTGTGAGTGCTGATAACTCTCCGTTAGCTGCCATTTTTGACATTAACGTTAATGTTTCTGGGGCGATGGTAAATCCCAAATGGGCGAAACGGGCAGCAAAACGGGCTACCCGTAATACCCTCAGTGGATCTTCAGAAAAAGCGTCGGAAATATGGCGTAAAATACGATTACTTAAGTCATCAACCCCACGGTAAGGATCGACAAGTTCGCCTTCGGATGTTTGAGCAATTGCGTTAATGGTCAGATCACGGCGCAGCAAATCATCTTCCAGTGTGACATCCGGTGCGGCGTAACAGGTAAAACCCGTATACCCCAAGCCGGATTTTCTCTCAGTGCGCGCCAGCGCGTACTCTTCATGGTTTTTGGGATGCAGGAATACCGGGAAGTCTCTGCCAACTTGCTGATATCCCTGAGACAATAGTTCATCCGGCGTCCCACCGACAACAACCCAATCCCGTTCTTTTACAGGAAAGTTTAGCAGGCGGTCACGCACTGCACCGCCAACCAGATAGATTCTCACCTGAATATTCCTTAATCAACTCATCCAACGGTCATTACGCTTGCGACGCGGAACCATGTGTGGCAGTAACAGCCCTAAAATTAAACCTGCACCTGCAACACCACCGCCGTACATAAACCATTGCAGAATGATATTGCGTTGTTTGTCATCAAGTTGCAGATTCGCAGCATCAAGTTTTTTCTCTGCCACAATCAGTTTATTTTTCAAATGCTCATTTTCTTTTTTCAGCCCTGCAATAATGTCACCGCTGTTTGAAACGTTTTGTTGCATGTCAGCAGTGCGCTGATTCCAGCTATTGTCTATATTGGCTAACTTATCCGTCAGTATTTTGATTTCCTGCTCCATCTCAGGGAGGCGGGTGCGCAAGCTCGGTTTATCACTGAGCTGGTTAACGGGTAGCCAGACGACACGGCCTTTATCATCCTTAACCTGAGCGTAATTACTATCCTGGTTGATACTTATCAATGTGACTTCATCACCGGCATTCAATGTGCCGGCGATACGATACTTGTTACCCGGTCCAGCGTGCGTGTAGGTAGATAACTCATCAGATACATAGCGCTTTTCTTCCGCGTGGGTAGTAAGCGAAAAGCTTAGGCTTAATAGCGCCGTAAGAAATAAAGGTAATTTTCGCATTGTGATTTCAACTATTCTTTATCTATGGTGAGTTTAGAATTTGATAGTAAAGAGTTAAGTTTGCCAGAGCAAACAGTAAACCGAAATAGGAACTATCTTAACGGATCGAATACGGAGTTTACCGGTTGTTTGTTTAATTTTTTCATGCGGTCGTAGAAAAAAGTGAAATCAGGGTAAGATAATAACCAAAAATTGCCACCAATGGTGCAGATAATGAGTGTAGAAATTGAATTAAAACTTATTGCCAGGCCGCAAGCTATTCCTGGAATCCGTCAGCAATTATTGTTATTTCCTCATCACTACTTTTTGCCGCAAAAGTTGACCAATATCTATTTTGAAACGGCGGATAACCAACTGCGCGGTCTTGATATGGGATTGCGTATCCGTGGTTTTGACGACCAGTATGAGATGACAATCAAAACAGCCGGGGAAGTGATCGGCGGGTTGCATCAGCGACCGGAATATAATGTGCCATTGTTAAAGCCGGAACTGGCGTTGACGCTGTTTCCATCTCATATCTGGCCTGAAAACTGTGATGTGGAAGCGCTGCAATCCCGTTTAAATGTGTTATTCAACACTGACTTTATGCGGGAGAAGTGGGTGGTTACTTACGGGCAAAGTGAGATTGAAGTTGTGCTCGATCAGGGAGAAATCATCGCGGCAGGCCGTAAAGAACCCATTTGTGAATTTGAATTGGAACTGAAACAAGGAACTGTCGCGGATGTATTAGCGTTGGCTGCTGAGTTGGCAAAGTCAGATGGCTTGCGACAGGGAAATAAAAGTAAAGCTGCCCGTGGTTATCAGTTAGTCCAGGGAAAGCCAAACACGATTTTGCCTCAAGTTTCGGTAGAAATTGATATGCAGCAGTCATTGCCTTCTGTACTTTCGTCAATATTAGCCCATTGGCAAGAGCAGGAAGAGCGCTGGTTGACTGGCTTGTCAGGAAGTCGGGATGGTTTGAAGCAAGTCTTGACTTTAGTTCAGCAGGCGCTTGAATATTGCAATGAACCGGCAGGCCGGCCGGAGCAGCTGGATGATCAATTAGCGGCGATTGACCAGAAATTATCAGCAGCGGAAACAACGGCTGAAACGTTGTGTTACAGCTCTGGCTATTTGCAATGTAAGTTGGCGTTGACTCTGTGGTTGGTCAATCTCTCTGCTTGAATAACAGGAATGCTCTATGTTGCCACTTTCAACCCCGCTTTTGGCTCAGTTATCGAGTGTGAATAAGTATTTTCAGGAGCTGGCTTTGTATGTTGAAGCTTTTGCTCCTCATGAGCAGGCGGTGTTATCACTGAGTGATTTTGTTGCTGAAAACCTTAAAATTCACCCTGAATGGTTAGCTGAAATCCGCCAGAATCCACCGCAAGCGCGGGAGTGGCATCAATACGCTGAATGGCTGCAACAGGTACTTTCATCAGCAGAAAATGAAAATACCCTGATGCGGGTTTTACGTCAGTTTCGTAACAAAATTCTGGTCAGAATTGCCTGGTCACAAGCGCTGCGTATCAGTACGACTCAGGAGACGTTGCAACAGCTCAGTATGTTGGCTGAAACGCTGATTATTGCCGCTCGTGACTGGTTGTATCCGCGTTGTTGTCAGGATTGGGGCACCCCTTGCAATAACCAAGGCGAACCACAACCCTTGTTAATTCTGGGCATGGGGAAACTGGGTGGTGGCGAGTTGAATTTCTCCTCCGATATTGATCTGATTTTTGCTTATCCTGAAAATGGGATTACTCGCGGTAGCCGCCGTGAAATGGACAACGCTCAGTTTTTTACCCGTCTGGGGCAGCGTCTTATCAAAGTGCTCGATCAGCAAACGGTGGATGGTTTTGTTTATCGGGTTGATATGCGTTTGCGCCCATTTGGCGACAGCGGTCCACTGGTATTCAGTTTTGCCGCATTGGAGGATTATTATCAGGAACAGGGGCGTGATTGGGAGCGCTATGCGATGGTTAAAGCGCGAATTATGGGCGCTGGCAGCGAATCATATTGCGAAGAATTACGCCGGATGTTAAGGCCGTTTATCTTCCGCCGTTATATTGATTTTAGCGTGATTCAGTCCCTGAGAAACATGAAAGGGATGATTGAACGTGAAGTTCGTCGCCGTGGTTTGCAAGACAATATCAAACTGGGTGCCGGAGGTATCCGTGAAATTGAATTTATCACTCAAGTATTCCAGCTTATTCGTGGTGGGCGTGAATTGTGTCTGCAATCTCAGGCTCTGTTACCCACACTTCAAGTAATAGAAAAACTGGCACTTTTGCCGTCATCACAGGTGCAACAACTTGCTGGCAGTTACCTCTTTTTGCGGCGGCTGGAAAATCTTTTACAGTCAATTAACGATCAGCAAACTCAGACGTTGCCGGAAGATGAACTGAACCGTTCACGGTTAACGTGGGGAATGGGATTTGAAAGCTGGGATAAGTTGATGATTGCATTGAACAGCAAGATGGGCGCTGTTCGGGTTATTTTCACGCAATTAATTGGTGATAACAGTGATAACAATGAAGAAGAAGCGGGTCATGTGCCATTTAAGAGCTTATGGCTGGAAAATCTCGAAAAAGAAGAGTTAATCATACTGGCTCCGCATCTGGATGAATCGATTGCACAACAGATATTACATGTCATTGCTATATTCCGTCAGGATGTGGGAAAAAGAACCATTGGCCCTCGTGGACGTGATGTACTTGATCATCTGATGCCACGTTTGTTGGCAAAAGTCTGCTTGCGACAAGATACCAATACGGTGCTGGAACGGGTTATTCCGCTGTTGTTGAGCATTGTCAGCCGCACAACTTATCTGGAACTGATGTTGGAATCGGAAGCGGTACTGACACACGTTATCCGGCTGTGTGCCGCTTCACCGATGATTGCCACTCAACTTGCTCGTCACCCCTTGTTGCTGGATGAACTGCTTGATCCCCAATTTCTGTATAGACCCCTGCCGCTGAATGCTTATAAAGATGAACTGCGGCAATATTTGTTGCGAATACCTGAAGATGATGAAGAGCAGCAATTGGAGGCTCTTCGCCAGTTTAAACAGGCGCAATTACTGCGGATTGCGGCGGAGGATATCACTGGGGTGTTGCCGGTAATGAAAGTGAGTGATCATCTGACTTACTTGGCAGAGGCAATTATTGAGGCGGTGGTTCAACAGGCGTGGGGGCAAATGGCAAAACGTTATGGTATTCCATCACATCTGAATCAGCGGCAAGGGTTGGGATTTGCTGTGATTGGTTATGGCAAATTGGGGGGATGGGAACTGGGCTACAGTTCTGATCTTGACTTGGTTTTCCTGTTGGATTGCCCGATGGATGTCATGACCGAGGGTGATCGGTCGATTGATGCCCGGCAATTTTATTTGCGTCTTGCTCAACGCATTATGCACCTGTTCAGTGCCCGAACTTCCTCTGGTGTGTTGTATGACGTAGATATCCGCCTGCGACCTTCGGGAGAATCAGGAATGCTAGTCAGTACCATCGGAGCGTTTGCTGATTATCAGCAGAATGAAGCGTGGACTTGGGAGCATCAGGCATTGGTACGCGCCCGTATGGTATTTGGCGATGAAAATTTGCATCAGGATTTTGAGCGGATACGCCATCAGACGTTATGCACGCGACGAGAACCGGCTTTGTTACGTCAGCAAGTCAGGGAAATGCGGGAGAAGATGCATAAACATTTAGGCAGCGGCTATTCAGAGCAATTTGATATTAAAGCTGATCCAGGCGGGGTAACGGATATCGAATTTATTGCACAGTATCTAGTACTGCGCTACGCCCCTGAAAATGAACGCCTGACGCGCTGGTCGGATAATGTACGGATTTTTGAGTTAATGGCGGCTTATGGAATTATGGACGAAGATGAAGCCGCTGAATTGACTCAGGCTTATATTTCCATGCGTGATGAATTACATCATTTGGCGTTACAGGAGCTTTCCAGCCGGGTATCGGCCAATTGTTTCAAAAATCGGCAGGAGCGGGTAGGTCATAGCTGGCAACAGTGGTTGGGTGAACAATAACGGGTTATAGCGGTTTGGTGCATGGATTTTACTGGCTTATGGTAATATTTGGCACCAGTTGATATCTGATATTTGGAGTAAGGAATGAAAGTGACACTCCCGGATTTTCACCGTGCAGAAGTTTTAGTCGTCGGTGATGTGATGTTAGACCGCTATTGGTATGGACCAACCAGCCGGATTTCACCGGAAGCCCCGGTGCCTGTAGTAAAAGTAAATACCATTGAGGAACGTCCGGGAGGGGCGGCCAACGTTGCTATGAATATTGCTGCTCTTGGGGCGAATTCACATTTGGTTGGTTTGACAGGGATTGATGACGCGGCGCGTGCGCTGGATGAAAAACTGAGTAGTGTTAACGTGCGTTGTGATTTTGTTGCTGTGCCGACTCATCCGACAATTACCAAACTGCGGGTACTTTCCCGTAACCAGCAGTTAATCCGCTTGGATTTTGAAGAAGGTTTCGATAACGTCGATGTGCAACCGATACTTGAGCGCATTGAACAGGCGTTACCTCATATCGGCGCATTGATTTTATCTGACTACGCCAAAGGCGCGTTGAGCCAGGTTCAGCAGATGATCAAACTGGCAAATGATGCTAACGTGCCGGTGTTAGTCGATCCGAAAGGGAGTGACTTTGAGCGCTATCGTGGCGCAACTTTGCTAACGCCGAATTTGTCTGAATTTGAAGCGGTAGTCGGCCACTGCAAAGATAACGACGAACTGGTTGAGAAGGGCGTTAAACTGGTTAAGGGCTTGGACCTTCAGGCATTACTGGTCACCCGTTCTGAACAGGGAATGAGTTTGCTGAGTGTTGATCATCCGCCACTGCATTTACCAACACTGGCGCAGGAAGTATTTGATGTTACTGGCGCCGGCGATACGGTGATTGGTGTGTTGGCAACGGCGATTGCGGCTGGAAAGCCACTGAATGAAGCCTGTTTCCTGGCGAATGCCGCCGCGGGTGTTGTGGTTGGCAAATTGGGGACTTCAACGATTTCGCCGGTTGAATTGGAGAATGCTGTTCGTGGCCGTGCTGAAACGGGGTTCGGTGTTATGAACGAATTTCAGCTTAAACAGGCAGTGGCTCATGCTCGCCAGCGTGGCGAAAAGATTGTGATGACCAATGGTTGTTTCGACATTTTGCATGCCGGTCATGTCTCTTATCTGGAGAATGCCCGAAAATTGGGTGATCGGTTGATTGTCGCCGTTAACAGTGATGCATCAACTAAGCGGTTGAAAGGTGAAACTCGTCCTGTCAATCCACTGGAACAACGAATGATAGTGCTATCGGCGCTGGGGGCTGTGGATTGGGTTGTTCCGTTTGAAGAAGATACGCCCCGCCGTTTGATTGCAGATGTTCTGCCGGATGTATTGGTGAAAGGTGGAGACTATAAGCCTGAAGAGATTGCCGGTAGTGAAGAAGTTTGGGCGGCGGGTGGTGAAGTCAAAGTGCTGAACTTTGAAGATGGTATTTCAACAACCAATATCATTAAAGCGATTAAAAAACAGTGAATAATGCTTTATAAAACAGAGCTTGCTGGGAAATAAGGCGCTGGCAGAAGCATGCCGATTGGAGTGAAGAACTATCGACACTCCAGCGGCATGGTTTTTTGAACAGAGCAGGGTGGGATTTCATCACTTTTTTTACACTGTTGTGTTTAATTCATTTATCAGCGATTTGATACTCCATTTATTTTACATTTACCTAACCTGCCATAATTATTTAAAAGAGTGAATGCAGAAGTATTAAAGCTTTTATATTAAATGTGGATTTAACTCAGTAAAATTTTTCAGAAGGAGAGTTAATTGCATTTAATCGAAAAATCATTAACCATTAAATGGAAAGTTTAAAAAATCCTCACATAAAAGAACATTATCCGAATAGAGGGGTATTTAAACGCTTTCTCACCGGTTATTCAACCGCGTCAGTAAAGATAAAAAATGGGTATGATTAAGCATTCGTTAAATGTAAAACACGATATCCGATAATGATTAAACTTAATAAAAAGCGGGGATTAAAAGGGGTAAGAAAATGGTTAAAACTTTATACCGATTAAAACCATCAATTAAAAAATGACTTTTAATAACAGTTTAAACCCTGTCCATTATAAAATTCAGGGCAGGATCCCACTTTTTCTGTTGTGTTTAATTCATTTGTCAGCGATTTGATACTCCACTTGTTTTATATTGATTTAACTTACCACAACTATTTAAAAGCGTGAACGCCTAAGTGTTAAGGCCTTTATATCAATGGCGGATTTAACTGAGTAAATGTAACTTTTCAGCGGGATAGTTAATGGGATTTAATCGAAAGTCATTAACCGTTAAATAGTGATTTGAAAAGGAATCCTCATGTGAAAGGATATTATCTGAATAGAGGGGTATTTAAACGCTTTCTCGCTGGTTATTTAACCTCGTCAGTAAAGATAAAAGAATGGGTATGATTAAGCATTCGTTAAATGTAAAACACGATATCCGATAATGATTAAACTTAATAAAAAGCGGGGCAGGATCCCATTTTGTTTTCCCTGTTATGTTTGATTCATTTATCAGGAATTCTATCCCTCGTTTATTTTACATTTACCTAACTTGCCATAATCATTTAAAAGGGAGGGTAAAAGATGCGTTGTTTTTTCTCCCGGGTGTAGCCCTGTTTAAAAAACAGGGTTATCGAGAGACCCAGACGGGACACAGTCAGTCCATCGCCATTGATAAAAAGAAAAGAGGTCAGTTGGGATTTCAATTGGGCAAAGTAATCATTAGTCTCCATAATTTTCTCCGTTCATTATGAGGCGGTAGCGAATGTCACACTCGCCAAGATTGCCAGGATGGCGGTCAGTGCCGCAGCGATGGCAAGGGTGACGAGGATAACAACGGCAACTTTATGACTACAAGATCATGATATTTATCATATGAATATGTGAAAATATGATGTGAATCACAAAAAATAGTTAATTAATCACTACCCATCATATGGAGTGAATAAAAATCGCCGTACATTTTCGCCTGATGCGGAAGAAATATAAAATCATAAAATCATAAAAGCGTCAAGATATATGCTTTAAATATTTCTATTACTGAATTCGGTGACCGTTTTAACGATCACCTTTAATTGAATGGCAATGATATAAAATGGTGTCGGGGTTAATTGGCAATTAACTTACCAATTACTCTTCCTTTACCGTGTTATCAGCAGATGGCGTATTCTTATCTTCAAGCTTAGCCTCCAATTCATTTAAACGCTGCTCCATCGCCGTTAATTTTTCACGGGTACGCAGCAGAACCTGAGTTTGAATATCAAATTCTTCGCGGTTAACTAAATCAAGTTTGCCAAGCTGGGATTGCAAAATCATCCGTAATTTTTTCTCTATATCGTCACCAAACTCTTTAACTCCTTTTGGTAAGGAATCCTGGATTTGGCGGGCAATTTGTTCAATTTTTTTGGGATCAAGCATGATGCATCCTTTTTATGACATAAATAATCTCCGATAGTGTAATACCAGATGGTAAAACCACAAACCACTGTGAGCCAGGTTTCACATCTGATTTTGTTGATTGCCCCCGGTAAATATTAGCGTTATAGTTTGCTGGCTTATCTCAGGGCGGGGTGAAAGTCCCCACCGGCGGTAAACATCGGGTCATCTTATGGGTGGCTGGGTGAAG
Source organism: Photorhabdus viridis (assembly GCF_040256935.1). NCBI lineage: Bacteria > Pseudomonadati > Pseudomonadota > Gammaproteobacteria > Enterobacterales > Morganellaceae > Photorhabdus > Photorhabdus viridis. Next base: position 24,527 of record NZ_JBEJZY010000016.1, on the reverse strand, counting down.
CCCGCGAGCGCTCCGTTTGTGGTTATCTTTATGATAAATCGGAGGTCAGCAGATCCAGTGTAACTCTGGAGCCGACGGTTATAGTCCGGATGGGAGAGAATAACGGCATCTGTCGGGCTTTTTGCCCGCCTGTTGTTCCGGCTATGGCATGCGAACATTATATTAATAATATTAATGTTATGATGTGGTGTCATAGTGAGAACTCCTCAAGACTGCCCTGATTCTGGTAATCCATAAATTTTAACGAGGTTTTTTTACCATGAATCAGACGCTACTTTTTGAATACGGCACATCATCAGAACGTGTTGAACGCGCTATTGACGCTTTACGTGATGGCGGCGGTGTGATGGTGCTGGATAATGAAGATCGTGAAAATGAAGGTGATATTATCTTTGCGGCCGAAACGATGACCGTAGAGCAAATGGCGCTGACAATTCGTCATGGCAGCGGTATTGTTTGCTTGTGTCTGACAGAGGACCGCCGTCAGCAATTGCAATTGCCCATGATGGTGAACAATAATTCCAGCCCGTTCCAGACGGCTTTTACTGTAACTATTGAGGCTGCTCAGGGTGTGACGACCGGCGTTTCTGCGGCTGACCGTATCACAACCATTCGTGCAGCGATTGCGGATCATGCGAAGCCGAGTGATTTGAACCGTCCGGGCCATGTTTTCCCACTGCGCGCACAACCAGGAGGTGTCCTGGCCCGTCAGGGGCATACTGAAGCGACAATTGATTTGGTTAGTTTGGCAGGTTTTAAGCCAGCAGGTGTATTGTGTGAATTGACCAATGATGACGGTTCAATGGCTCGTACCCCTGAAGTGGTAAAATTTGCGAAATTACATAATATGCCGGTGGTAACTATTGAAGATCTGGTGGCTTATCGTCAGGCAGTAGATCTGAAAGTCAGTTAAAACGTAATTATCTGATAATCGGCTGAAATATCGGTTATAACGCACATACATTTACTAAAACCACAGTTCGCACAAGCTGTGGTTTTCAGTTTTTTTGAATAACTCCATCACCTTTGGCACACTGTTTTGCCTGTCTGACAGGCGTAATCTCTCTGCAAGTATTAAAATTACCTATATTTGGTATGGGAGGTTGTATGAATATTTCCAGAATGCCAGCTCTGTTTGTTGGTCATGGCAGCCCAATGAACGTACTGGAAGAAAATCGTTATACCAACGCCTGGCGTGAGCTTGGCGAAAGACTGCCTGTCCCCAGAGCTATTCTGGTGATTTCTGCTCATTGGTACACCAATGGCACCGCTGTAACCGCCATGACTCAACCGAAGACTATCCATGATTTTCGAGGTTTTCCACGGGAATTGCATGAAACTCAGTATCCGGCTAAGGGATTACCTGAACTGGCTGCTTTAGTGCAGGAAATACTGGAACCTGTGGAGGTTTATGCCGATCACCACCAATGGGGATTAGATCATGGGGCTTGGGGTATTCTGATTAAGATGTATCCTCAGGCCAATATTCCTGTGGTGCAGTTGAGTATAGATGACGCTAAACCCGCGACGTATCACTATGAATTGGGGAAAAAGTTGGCTGCTTTGCGAGATGAAGGTGTGTTGATTCTGGGGAGTGGTAATGTGGTACACAATCTTCGAGCCATGAAACGGCAGGAACCTAATGCTGAACCGTACCCTTGGGCAGAGACATTTAACCATTATGTGCGTGATAACCTTACCAGCAATGAGCAGCCTTACCCTTTGGTTCATGCATTGGACAGAGAAGATGGCCAATTATCCAATCCATCTGCTGAACACTTTTTGCCATTGCTGTATGTCATGGGAACGTGGGATAGAAAAGAGGTGGTTTCTATTCCTGTAGATGGCATTGTGTCCGGGTCATTAGGTATGTTGTCTGTGCAGGTTGGTTAAACAGTCAATTTTTGTGTTGTATTGGTTGAAGTTTTTTACCTTTTTGTTAGGATTTCCGGTGGCGAGATCATCGCCACCTTGTCCGCGGAAAGGGCTGCAATCTTGACTCAACCCAAAACTTCATCTTTATTTTCTCCTTCACCATTCAGAATGGTATTAATAACAACTGGATTCTTTGCTTTTTAAAGCATGATTAGGTGACAGATATGGCAGGGTTTGGCTTACCTATTGCGTGAAAATGTATTGATGCCACCAAAAATTTCATTATCTCAAGGATTTCTGTGTTATATAAAAGAATCGGTTTCGTGAGCAGATTAATAGAATACGCTCTATGAAAGCTGTAATATTGATTTTTAGCTTCAAAAAAGATGAGCAATTGTAGTTATAATTTTAATATTGCTAAACATTATATAGGTGGATCAGTTAATGACTGTTAGAAAAGATATAAAAGATGACAAATTAATTTATACGGAGGATTTGGGATGGATAGATCTTGGTCATGCTAGTGGTCATGATTCCAAAATGTTATGGGAACAGTTGATTACTGAGAAAAGTAGTTCTCCTTTTATGAAAGGGTACTTTCTGGTTAATTATTCTCAAGGTATGAGTAAATATATTTTTAAATCATCAATTCATGCTCAATGGATGGTAAAAAAAGGATTGCCTATTGAAGTGAAAAAATCCATTGCATTTTCAATGATGTATTGTGTATCGTTAGAGTTCGAAGAGTTACAGTCAAATTTTGTTTTTTCAAATATTACTGACAGTGGGTTTAGTTGTGAAGATTTAATTTCAAACTTATTAGGTTTTTATAAATCAGTGCAACCAAGGGATTATATGTCTTTAATAAAACCCAAATCTAAAGAGTATGCATATAAAATATGGGATTATTACGGTCCTGTAGGTAAGTATAAGAATAAAGAATTAAGACCTTGGATTTTTCCTGATCCGGAGAAATACCCTAACAATGCTTTTCCGTATAAGAAGAATTTACCATATTATTTAAATACGATTAAACCTTTTTCTTCTTATGAGAAAGATATTGTTATAAGTCATGTAAAGCCAATAGCTTCTTATGAGGTTAAGTTGTGAGGATATTATTTTTTTTCGTATTCTTTTTATTCGTTCTTATCTTTTGGGGGTGGTGGTTTTTATCAATGCCTAATGTATTTTATAGTGAGAAAGATTTTTTTAAATATAATTTATTAACTTATAATGAGATAAGGAATTCTCCCCGTGTATCAGAAAATTATGTTTTCGAATACTCGCCGAATGATGAAACATCACCACAAAGAAGCACCATTTATTTCTGTGATTTAAAAGATATAAGCTCCAGTTATAATGAACTGGTTCATTATATAAATGAAAGTGGTTTTTTTATCTCAAGAAACAATTCGTTGTTATATAAAGATAGCTCAAAAGATGATGTATATTTTATCTTGGATAAAGTGATTTTTAATAAAAAGGAATGTTTAGAATTGATCTTTTCAAAAGAAATAAAATGATCTGAATCATTTGGGGATTTCTCCCCAAAATATTAATTTTAACTAACCCTTTCATCCCATATGCTATATCCTGATGTACCTGCGGTATGGTGTTTCCAAGTTATATTTCCATAGGCAATGGATATAATCTCATAGGGTTGTGCATCATTATGGGTAAGTGAATTGGGATAATGGGTGGATATATTGGTTATCGATGCATGCATGATTTCAATTGAATAATATTTCTCTTGGGAACCATTATTTGATGTTCTATAGAAATCTAATCTGCAATTTATTGATTCGTTTTCTGATATTGCTATGCCTAATAGAGGCGATGATTTGTCTATTGGCTTAGTGATTGAAATAGGTGAGTGATTAACATTCTGTTCTCGGCTGATATCATGGTCAAATGAATAAACATAAATTTCATTTTCATGACCCGTTTGATATTTATTACCGATAGAATCATAGGCAGAACAACCGCTGGATATAAGCCCTTGCTTTTTACCTGTGATGGTTAAATATATTGTGTTCGCCATATTATTTATCCTTTTTTTATAAGTCTGTAAGGGTACACCGTTTTTTCATCGGATATTTAAGGGAGGAATTTTTGGCGTTTTTACTATCTTCCTCATTCCCCCCTTGTTTGGATATTAATCCAAAATAATGTGCGGATAGAAGCGGGATAAATCCTGGGTTATCAGTTCACGGTCTTCACGCAAACCAATACCACAAGGTTGATCATTGACCAGCCAGCTACCAATCAGCGTATAACTGTCACCGAATTTTGGCAGTGTATGGAATTGCTGAACGATCATGCCTTCTTTACCGTAAGGACCATCAGCACTGGCAATTTCCTTACCATTCTCAATGATGCGAATATTCGCTCCTTCCCGAGAGAACAGCGGCTTAATAACATAGCTGTCCATTGCTGGATGGTTATCATCAGCAAAATAAGCGGGTAGCAGGTTTGGATGATTCGGAAACATCTTCCACAACATTGGCAGTAATGCTTTGTTAGAGATAATGCTCTTCCAGGCAGGTTCTAACCAGCGAACACCGGCATCTTCCAGTTTAGTGGCGAAAATCTCACGGAACATCATCTCCCAAGGGTAGAGCTTGAACAGATTGCTGATCACCTGGTCTTGCAGATCAGTAAACTGGCCTTTCTCACCCAGACCGATCTCTTCGATAAACAAGAATTCAGTCGGAACACCCGCTTCCAGTGCACAATCCTGTAAGTACTGAATAGTACCGCGATCTTCTTGCGTATCCTGACAGCAGGTCATGTGTAATAAACCAAAACCATGTTCATCACGCAACTGAGCAAAACGTTCAATCAGCTGTTCTTGCATGCTGTTGAATTGATCGGCATGCGCTGGTAGTAATCCAGCATTCATCTGATCTTCCAACCAGATCCATTGGAAAAAAGCAGATTCATACAGTGAAGTTGGCGTATCGGCATTATTTTCCAACAATTTTGCCGGGCTTTTACCATCGTAAGCCAAATCCAACCGGGAATAGAGTGACGGTTGGCTGGTAATCCAGGAACTGCGGACAAAATCCCAGCAATGTTTTGGGATCTGGAATTTAGTCAACAACTCTTCACTATCGACGACTTTCTCTACCACCTGCAAACACATCTGATGCAGCTCGGCAGTGGTATTCTCGATTTCTTCAATTTGAGCAAGAGAAAATTGGTAATAAGCATCTTCACACCAGTATGGTTCACCATGCATGGTGTGAAAATTAAAGCCATATTCTGTCGCTTTCTCGCGCCAGTCCGGGCGCTCAGTAATCGCAATGCGTTCCATCCGTGATTAGCCTCCCATTGAACGTGAAGTAGAACCAGAAGAGGAACTACGTTGCATGGTTGACTGTTTTGCAACAGAGTTACCGAAGCCGCCGCGGGTGATGGTTGTCGTCGTGGCGGGTTTTGGCGCCATAGCGGTTTTAGGAACCGTCATGGAACGGCCGCCGGCAGTAGCAGGGCCATAGCTTTTACCTGTCGCATCAACAAATTTACCGTTTGCCGGGCTGGTGGCAGATTTGGAGCTAAATAGCGGTTGTGATGGCGCTGCGCCGCCGCCCATCAGACGCCCCATCATAAAACCTGCCATCAGAGGCATCCAGAAGCTGCCACTTTGCTGCTGTTGGGCTTGTGCATTGCTATTTGCGGCTGTGCTGGAGCCATCCGGTGCACTGCTGCCAAGGCCCGCTTGTGCCGGAGCTTGAGTACATTGCGCTTCACCAAACTCAGCGATACAGTCTTCTTTGGTTGCATATTTAGGCGCTGTTTTTTCCGCTTCTTTCAAAGCGTTGTTGTAAGTCAGCTTACATTGTTCACTTTGTGATGGGTTTGTCTGAGAACAGTCATCTGCATTCATGTAAAGAGAGACGGTTTCATCACTCTGTTCACAGGCAGATAACATGAAAACCGCACTGACAGCGATTGCCACAGGCGCAAGGCGATAACTGCGCCAAGCCTTACGGAATGTGTCGTGATTAATATTTTTGGTCCGCTTTATTGTCATAGTCGTATACCCAGATTTTAGGTGTCTGTGATTCTTTAATGAAATAGCTCTAAGGATAGGGGAAAGATGAGCAAAATTAAAGCATAAACCTTCGAATTGATAACCTAATTTTTTGTCTGACAACACGGCTGCCGGATATTGATTATCTGGTATTCCGTTAAATCTGGTTTCAATGTTGTGAAATATATATGTGAATTTTAAAAATCAGTGCTGAAATTGATATTTTGTGGTATTAATCCTACCCGTGTAATTTGTATAACTTCCGGTAAATTAAGGATAATTAAATGGGTAACGTTATGATGTAAATAAATCTACTAATTATATTATCTGCTGTTATAGCGCCAGAAAATAATCTCGGCAATATAATCTTAAATTAGTAACTGATTGTTATTATATTATTGGTTTTGTATTTTCTATTTTAATTAAGGAATTAAGTAGTATGGATAAAAGTCAATATTCAAAAAGATGGCAAGCGCGTTTTACATTCTTTGAACAGCACGGTGCTCCTCAGGCATCTGAGCATAAAGCTGCCATGAAAGTAGAACCATTTGGGCGTCGTATCTTGTTGAACATGAACTTTATCGCCTTCTTTTTTGGTTTTATTTACTTCTTTGTTTTAGGTTTATGGCGAAAAAATCTGACTTTATTCGGCATCGCTGTTGTCATAATGATGTTATTAGGGGGCATTGAAGATGTTCTGGGTATTGAGATTCCTCTTGCCGTTGACACGGGGGTTCGTTGTGCTTTTGCGGCAATATGGGGAATGACCGCTAACTATGCCTATTATCTGAAAGAAACGGTGAATAGCCAGAGTTGGAATCCATTTGAAGGATTTTTCTGATTTATATATTTTCTGCATTAAGACAAATATCGTATTTTCTTTCAGAACAAATTGTCGTTGGCAGGAAATAAAACAGCCCGCTTTCTGGCGGGCTGTTATTAGTGAAGGTAGCAGAACTGAATTAGTTACGGCCAGACGTTACGGGTGCGCTTGTTTCCCGAACAATACTGCTGGCTGATGTTGAGATCTGTTTATCCAGCGTATTATTCAGCGCTGCTAAATCGTTCTCATTAAGCGTGCCAAGTGCGTGCTGAATGTTCAGTTGATTAATCAGATAATCATAGCGAGCGTTGGACAGTTTCTGTTTGGCATCGTACAACGTTGTCGTCGCATTCAGCACATCAACAATGGTACGTGTACCGACCTGATAACCGGCTTCCATTGCATCCAGTGAGCTTTGCGCGGAAACAACAACCTGCTTGTAGGCGTTGATACTGCTGATGGAGGCAGATATGTTGTTAAAAGAGGAACGGACAACCTGTACAACATTGCGATAGGTGCTTTCCAACTGTTCGCTGGCGCTGACAAAACCATATTGTGCCTGTTCAACGCGGGAACTGGTTGCACCGCCGCTGTAAATTGGCAGGCTGAGTGTCAGACCAACACTATTTTCGCCATTGTAAGCATTGCCGGATTTTCTGCCTAGATCATAGCTGGAGCCGTGAGACTGGACGTTTGAAACGCCGGTAGAGGCGTTTAGACCAATCGTTGGCATATGGCCGGTTTGTGCTGCTTTGATTTGCTCACGAGCTAGATCCTGACCTAAACGGGCGGATAACAGGCTTAGATTACGTTTCTCCGCTTCTTTCAGCAGAAGATCTACTGCTTCTGGTTTATGCGTTTTGAAACGATCAATATTCAGCGAGGATAACTGAGGGTAATAAGTACCGGTTACCTGACGCAGAGCTTCCAATGCATTATCCAGATCGTTGCGGCCGACCACTTCCTGAGCGAGTACGCTATCGTAGTTAGCCCGGGCGTTCTGAACATCGGTAATGGCGACCAGACCGACATTAAAACGCTGAGTGATTTGATCCAACTGGCGGTAAACAGCTGCTTTCTGCGCTTCAATGTAAGAGAGTGAATCAATAGCGCGCAGTACTTTGAAATAAGCTGTTGCACTATCCAAAATCAGTTTTTGTTCACTGCTCTGGTAGGTAACGTCAGCAATACCTGCCGTTTTTTCTTGTAAGTTCAACTGACGCCATTTCGACATATCAAAAATGGTTTGAGTCAGCTGAAGTTTCGCGCTCAAGGTATTGTTTTCTGTATCACGTGTATCGCGGTAACCACTGGTATAGGTATATCCCGAATTTAATCCCAATTGAGGTAATAATGGACTACGGGATTCATTAATTTTTTCAAAAGCCGCATTACGCTCAGCCATTGATTTACGTAGTTCAGGATTACTTTCTTTTGCTTGCTTATAAACCTGCAAAAGATTTTCAGCCTGACTGACAGAGCTAAATCCCGCTAGGCTCATAGCGATAAAAAGGGAGAGCAGTTTCTTCATTTGCATTCCTTGTTGTGCAGCTATTTTGCTTGTTGCCTTGATGAAAAACGAAATATCACTGATTCTAGCAGAGTATGCTATCAGTCGAAGGTAGCCGTTTGTGCCATATTGCCTTAATTTAGCTTAACTTTACACCATCAAAAGATGAATTTTTTAACTCTGTTTGATTAATATCATGTAGTGGCTAGCAAATAAGGAAGTATATCAGGAGAATCTCATGAATAAAAAACCATCTATGCCAGTTATGCTGAATAAACAGGATGTGGAAATTATAGCGAAAAAGAGTTTGTACAAAGGATTTTTCAAACTGACAAATTACCGCTTCCGTCATCGTCTGTTTGCTGGCGGCTGGAGTGAAGAGGTCAGTCGAGAAGTTTTCGAACGGGGACATGCAGGGGCTCTGTTACCTTATGATCCACGCCGTGATGAAGTCGTGCTGATAGAACAGATACGAATTCCGGCGATAGAAACTAAAGCAACGCCGTGGTTGCTGGAAATTATTGCCGGTATGATTGAAGAGGGCGAGGATGTAGAGCGTGTGGTGCGCCGCGAAGCGATGGAAGAGGCGGGAATTGAAGTTAAACGTTGTAAACCGGTGTTGAGTTACCTCTCCAGCCCTGGAGGAACAACTGAACGCATCTCTGTAATGGTGGGTGAAGTGGATGCTACTAAAGCTGCCGGTATTCATGGATTGTCGGGTGAACATGAAGATATTCGGGTACACGTGGTCAGCCGTGAACAGGCTTATCAATGGATGGAAGAGGGAATTATTGATAATGCCGCTTCAGTGATTGCGATACAATGGTTAGCATTGCACCATGAAAAGTTAAAAAAATCGTGGAATTAAGATAATTCCTGATTTTTAACCGAGAAAAGGGAAGTGTGTGCCAGTCAGCAGATCTCTTGCGTTAAAACGGGTTATGATGCCCGCCAATGATTTATAGGACAAGGAAACCATTTGGAAAGCCAGTTTAAACTGCCTGTGGTAGAAGGAACCACAGCCAAAATATTGCAAATAACAGATACGCATCTTTTTGCCGGCAAAGAAGAGACTTTGTTGGGTATCAATACTTATCGCAGTTACCACGCGGTGCTGGATGCCATCCTCAAACAAAATGCTGATATTGATTTAATCGTTGCGACAGGTGACTTGGCACAAGATCAGTCGCTGGAAGCCTACCGGCATTTTGCCGTGGGTATTGCCCGTTTGCCGGCGCCTTGTGTCTGGTTGCCCGGTAATCATGATTACCAGCCTGCTATGGTGGATGCCCTGGCGGCCGCAGGCGTTTCTCCGTCGAAACAGATTTTGGTTGGTGAGCGCTGGCAACTCCTGATGCTTGATAGTCAGGTACCGGGCGTGCCGCACGGAGAGCTGTCGGAATATCAGCTTGAATGGATGAAAAAGTGTCTGGATATGTATCCTGAACGCTACACGGTGATCCTGCTGCATCATCACCCATTACTATCGGGTTGCACCTGGCTGGATCAGCATAGTTTGCGTAACTCACATATCTTGGCTCAGTATCTGCAAGGTTATACCCGGGTTAAAGCGATGCTTTGCGGGCATATCCATCAGGAGATGGATCAGGATTGGAATGGCATCCATATGATGGCGACACCATCAACAAGCGTGCAATTCAAGCCACACTGCACTAATTTTACGCTTGATACAGTCGCGCCAGGATGGCGTTATCTCGAATTGTCTATTTCTGACTGTGGCGAATTTAGTTTGACAACTCAGGTTCACAGACTGGAGAGCAATGAATTCTGCCCTGATTTAGATTCGGATGGATACTAGGCTGTGTTTGTCTCTTTGAGTCGCTGTGTTACTCTTTATTTATTGGGTCTGCCAAGCCTCATAATTTGTGGCTTGTCGCACAGGAGCATAGCGGCCAGTGGTATTTGCGCACAATTGAGGGACACAGCCTGATGTCAACATTACTCTATCTGCATGGTTTTAACAGTTCCCCGCAATCCGTAAAAGCGAATGCCCTGAAAAAGTGGCTGCATCAGCATCATCCTGACATTGACATGTTGGTGCCTCAGTTACCGCCTTATCCTGAAGAAGCGGCTGAACTGCTGGAAAATCTGGTGATGGAATGCGCCGGGGATAATTTGGGTATTGTTGGCTCCTCTCTCGGCGGTTATCTGGCGATATGGCTTTCACAATGTTTCAGTTTACCCGCAGTTGTTGTCAATCCGGCTGTTCGCCCGTTTGAGTTACTGCGGGATTATCTTGGGGAAAATATTAACCCCTATACCAATCAACGGTATACTTTAGAACAGCGCCATATCCATGATCTCAACATCATGCATATTGAACCGCTAGAGTCACCGGATCTTATCTGGTTGTTGCAGCAAACCGGGGATGAGGTGCTGGATTATCGTCAGGCCGTTGCCTATCTTGTATTATGTAAGCAAACTATTGAATCTGGTGGTAATCACACTTTTATCGGGTTTGAGCACTATTTCCCGCAAATCATCAACTTTCTTGGGTTTTCCAGTGATGGCGAGAAAAAACTTGCCAAAAATGTTTGAACGACTGGTATTATCAACAGTATACAAAACTGATTAGCCCTTTAATCAAGAAGCAACCGACAGAATTACAACATGACTCAATCTAGTTACAACGCAGATGCCATTGAGGTTCTCAGTGGTCTGGAGCCGGTTCGCCGTCGTCCGGGGATGTACACTGATACAACTCGTCCGAACCATTTGGCGCAAGAAGTGATCGATAACAGCGTGGATGAAGCTTTGGCGGGCCACGCTAAGCATATTGAAGTGATCCTTCATAGCGATCAGTCACTGGCGGTCATTGATGATGGCCGTGGTATGCCGGTTGATATTCATCAGGAAGAAGGGGTTTCAGCGGTTGAACTGATCCTGAGCCGCTTACATGCCGGCGGTAAATTTTCTAATAAAAACTATCAGTTTTCCGGTGGTCTTCACGGTGTGGGGATCTCTGTGGTTAACGCTTTGTCCAAGCGGATTGAAGTCACCGTCCGTCGTGACAGCCAGGTTTACCAAATCGCTTTTGAGAATGGCGATAAAGTGCAGGAGCTGGCGGTGATCGGCAGTTGTGGTAAACGCAATACCGGTACCAGCGTTCACTTCTGGCCTGATGAAAGTTTCTTTGACAGCCCACGTTTCTCAGTTTCCCGTCTGACGCATTTGCTGAAAGCGAAGGCGGTTTTGTGTCCGGGGGTGGAAATTGTTTTTAAAGATAAAATCAACGATACCGAGCAAAAATGGTGTTATGCCGATGGTCTGACCGACTATCTAATGGCGGCGGTTAATGGTCTGATAACATTGCCGGAAACCCCTTTTGTCGGTACTTTCAGCGGTGAAACCGAAGCGGTTGACTGGGCGCTGCTCTGGTTGCCGGAAGGGGGAGAGCTGCTGGCTGAAAGTTATGTGAACCTGATCCCGACGATGCAGGGGGGAACCCATGTAAACGGGTTGCGTCAGGGGTTACTGGATGCCATGCGTGAATTTTGTGAATTCCGCAATATCCTGCCACGTGGTGTGAAGCTTTCTGCTGATGATATCTGGGATCGCTGTGCTTACGTTCTGTCTGTAAAAATGCAGGACCCGCAATTTGCCGGTCAGACGAAAGAACGTCTTTCTTCCCGTAAATCTGCTGCCTTTGTTTCTGGTGTCGTCAAAGATGCTTTCAGCTTGTGGCTGAACCAGAATGTTCAGGAAGCAGAGCAATTGGCTGAATTGGCGATCGCCAGCGCACAGCGCAGAATGCGCGCCGCGAAAAAGGTTGTGCGTAAAAAACTGACTAGTGGCCCTGCGTTACCGGGAAAATTAGCTGACTGCACATCACAGGATCTGAATCTTACCGAATTATTTTTGGTGGAAGGGGATTCTGCGGGCGGCTCGGCGAAACAGGCCCGTGATCGTGAGTATCAGGCGATCATGCCGTTGAAAGGAAAAATTCTGAATACCTGGGAAGTCTCTTCGGATGAAGTATTAGCGTCACAGGAAGTTCATGATATCTCAGTTGCTATTGGCATCGATCCGGATAGCAACGATCTCAGCCAGTTACGCTATGGTAAAGTTTGTATTCTGGCGGATGCCGACTCGGATGGCTTACATATTGCGACGCTGTTGTGTGCATTGTTTGTCCGCCACTTCCCAACATTGGTTAAGAATGGCCATGTTTATATGGCTATGCCGCCTTTATATCGTATTGATTTGGGTAAAGAAGTGTATTACGCACTGGATGAAGAGGAAAAGAGCGCGGTGCTTGATCGCCTGAGCCGAAAACGGGGTAAGCCTAACGTACAGCGCTTTAAAGGGTTGGGTGAGATGAACCCGCTGCAACTGCGTGAAACGACGTTAGACCCGAATACCCGCCGTCTGGTGCAATTGACTATCAATGATGAAAACTACCAGAAAACCTTTTCTGTGATGGATATGCTTCTGGCGAAGAAGCGTTCAGAAGATCGCCGTAATTGGCTGCAAGATAAGGGTGATACTGTGGAAATTGAAGTGTAACGCCCACAGGGATAGTCAAAGAAGATTCTGAGGAAATTAACGAATGAGTGAGATAACTCACGATGGTGTGGAGCGTTTGCCGCTCCACTCGTTTACTGAAAATGCCTATCTGAACTACTCCATGTACGTCATCATGGACAGGGCGCTGCCTTTTATTGGTGACGGTTTGAAACCGGTTCAGCGCCGTATTGTTTATGCCATGTCGGAACTTGGACTGAACAATACTGCTAAATTTAAGAAATCCGCCCGTACCGTAGGTGATGTATTGGGTAAATACCATCCACATAGTGATGGTGCCTGTTATGAAGCGATGGTACTGATGGCGCAGCCATTCTCTTACCGTTATCCGTTGGTGGATGGACAAGGGAACTGGGGGGCGCCGGATGATCCTAAATCTTTCGCCGCGATGCGTTATACAGAATCCCGCTTGTCCAAATATGCAGAGTTGTTGCTGACGGAATTAGGTCACGGCACGGTTGACTGGGTGCCGAACTTTGACGGCACGTTGCAGGAACCGAAAATGCTGCCGGCGCGTTTGCCAAATATTTTGCTGAATGGCACCACCGGTATTGCGGTAGGTATGGCGACAGATATCCCGCCTCATAACGCCTGTGAAGTGGCTAATGCATTGATAACGTTGCTGGATAAGCCGCAAAGCTCCCTTGATGAGCTGATGGAACATGTTAAAGGTCCTGATTATCCGACCGAAGCGGAGATCATCACGTCGCATGAAGATATCCGTAAAATTTATAAAAGTGGCCGCGGTTCGGTACGAATGCGTTCCGTTTGGTCAAAAGAAGATGGCAATGTGGTGATCACTGCGCTGCCACATCAGGTTTCTGGCGCCAAAGTGCTGGAACAGATCGCCAACCAGATGCGGGCTAAAAAATTGCCTATGGTTGATGATTTACGTGATGAATCTGATCATGAAAATCCAACTCGGCTGGTGATTGTTCCCCGGACAAACCGGGTAGATGTGGAGCAGGTAATGAACCACCTGTTTGCGACAACCGATCTGGAAAAGAGTTATCGCGTCAACCTGAATATGATCGGATTGGATAACCGCCCGACCGTAAAAGGTTTGGTTGAGATCCTTGCCGAATGGCTGGTATTCCGCCGTGAAACTGTACGTAAACGTTTGAACCATCGTCTGGAAAAAGTCCTTAAACGCTTGCATGTGCTGGAAGGCTTATTGATCGCGTTTCTCAATATTGATGAAGTCATCCACATTATTCGTAGTGAGGATGAGCCAAAACCGGTGTTAATGGAACGTTTTGGTTTAAGTGAGACTCAGACGGAAGCCATTCTGGAGCTGAAATTACGTCACTTAGCTAAATTGGAAGAGGTGAAAATCCGTGGTGAGCAGAATGAATTGGCGAAAGAGCGTGATAAGTTACAGGCAATTTTAGGTTCTGAGCGCAAACTGAACACGTTATTGAAGAAAGAGATTATTGCTGATGCGGCGACTTATGGCGATAAACGCCGTTCTCCAATGAGAGAACGCGATGAAGCCAAGGCCATGAGCGAGCACGACATTACACCTTGTGAGCCGGTGACCATCGTACTGTCAGAGATGGGTTGGGTGCGTAGTGCGAAAGGTCATGAGATCGATCCGGCTGGGCTGAATTACAAAGCGGGCGACAGCTTCCGTGGCGCTGCTCGTGGTAAGAGCAATCAGCCGGTGGTTTTTATTGATACAACGGGCCGCAGTTACTCTCTTGATCCGCGGGATATGCCTTCTGCCAGAGGTCAAGGGGAGCCACTGACGGGTAAATTGACTCTGCCTGCGGGTGCGACAGTAGAACATGTGCTGATGGCGCCTGATGAACAGAAATTTTTGATGGCATCTGATGCCGGTTACGGTTTTATCTGTACTTTTAGTGATTTGGTAGCCAAAAACCGGGCGGGTAAGGCACTGATTACATTGCCGGAAAATGCTGGCGTCATGACACCGCTGGAATTAAATAACGCGCAGGATGATATGCTGCTGGCAATCACCAGCGCAGGCCGGATGTTAATGTTCCCGGTTGCGGATTTACCTCAGCTTTCTAAAGGGAAAGGGAATAAGATCATCTCTGTTCAGTCAGCGTCAGAAAATGATCTATTGAGTTGGTTATTGATACTACCGCCACAATCGTCAATTACACTTTACTTTGGTAAACGTAAACTAACTCTGCGTCCTGAGGATTTACAGAAATTCCGTGCAGAGCGTGGGCGTAAAGGGACATCTCTACCTCGTGGGTTGCAACGTGTTGAGCGGGTTCAGGTTGATACACCCCCCTCGGCTATCGGTGTAACTAAATAGTGAAATTAAATGAAACTAACGGGCTTGAGCGAGGCCCGTTAAACAAGAGGCAGCTATGTTAGCTATTATTCGTGGCATTATTGTTATTCTGTTTTCAATTGTGGTGTGTCTATTCGGTGGTATTTACTGTTTATTCAGACCACGTAATCCGGACCATGTCATGGTATTTGGTAATATGTTTGGTCGGTTGTCGAAAATATTTGGCATCAAAATAATTGAGCGTATTCCTGCTGACGCTAAAAATTATGGTCCGAGTATCTATATAGGCAACCATCAGAACAACTATGACATGATAACCATGTCCAACGCGGTTCAGCCGGGTACAGTGACAGTAGGTAAAAAAAGTCTGGTGCTGATCCCATTTTTTGGTCAGCTTTATTGGCTGGCAGGTAATATTCTGATTGATCGAAATAACCGTGCTAAAGCACATGGCACTATTGCCCAGGTTGTCGAGCAGATTCAAGAACGCCATATTTCTGTCTGGATGTTCCCGGAAGGGACGCGCAGCCGTGGCCGTGGCTTACTGCCGTTTAAAACCGGCGCTTTCCATGCCGCTATCTCTGCGGGAGTGTCGATTGTCCCGGTTTGTGTCTCTTCCATCACTAATGGCAATATTAAGTTGAATCGCTGGAATAATGGCACAGTCATTGTGGAAATGTTGCCGCCCATTGATACTTCTGGCTATACCAAAGAGCAGGTGCGTGAATTGGCAGAGTATTGCCATCAGATGATGAAAGACAAAATAGACGCTCTGGATGAGGAATTAGCTGCAATGAAGGAACTAGGTAAGTACTCATAATAGGTTATTTTGCCTGTTGTCCGTGTCCACAATGTATTGATAGAAATGATATGTACTGATTGCTTACAGGGATAGATTCGTGTAACGCATTCGAATAGTTTAATTCTCGGTCTATTCGCGTTATGATGAGCGCTTGATAAATAATATTTTTATTAAATGCAATCAAAAGGATAATAAACTTTAATAACTTCAATAATGAGTTATTAGCTTCCAGGTGAATGATTGCAATATTTCAGGTATTTCTGAGGCGCATGATACCCGGAATTTCATTAGGTTTGTCGCGGAGAAAATATGTCATTTAGTCGGCGCCAATTTATGCAGGCATCAGGCTTGGCAATGTGTATCGGAGCCGCTCCTTTTGTGGTTAGGGCCAGCAAAAATCAGCAAACTGCTTTGCCGATTCCGCCTTTATTGGAATCCCGTGGTGGGCAGCCGCTATTTCTGACTTTACAAAAAGCGCACTGGACTTTTGATGGGCAATATAAAACCAGTGTATGGGGGATTAATGGTCAATATCTTGGTCCGACGGTTCGGGTTCATAAAAACGATGATGTCAAACTGATATACAGTAATCGGTTGGCGGAGTCGGTTTCGATGACCGTCAGCGGATTGCAATTACCGGGAACGCTGACCGGTGGGATCGCCCGTCAAATTTCTCCAGGAGCTGACTGGTCGCCGGTGTTGCCTATTCGTCAGCAGGCGGCGACTTGTTGGTATCATGCCAATACACCTAACCGGATGGCGCCCCATATTTATAACGGTTTGGCTGGCATGTGGCTGGTGGAAGATGAAACCAGCCGTAATTTACCGTTGCCAAAACATTATGGTGTTAATGACCTCCCGGTTATTTTGCAGGACAAACGGCTGGATAATTTTGGTGTTCCTGAGTATCAACCCGTCGTGGGTGGTGGGTTTATCGGTAATACATTGTTGGTTAATGGCGTACAGAATCCTTTTATTGAGGTATCTCGTGGTTGGATCCGTCTGCGTTTACTGAATGCATCCAATGCCCGCCGATATCAGTTACAGATCAGTGATGGTCGTCCTTTCTATATGATAGGCACCGATTTGGGGCTGTTGCCTGCGCCGGTAGCGGTTCCGCAACTGTTCCTTGCGCCAGGTGAACGGCGTGAAGTATTGATTGATATGTCTGAAGGGAATGAAGTTTCTGTTACCGCAGGTGAATCAGCTGGCATACTTGACAGGCTGCGTGGGTTGTTTGAACCATCTACTATGCTGATTTCCAGCACTGTTTTGACCATTAAACCGACAGGTTTGTTATCTTTGGTGACAGATGCCTTGCCATCCCGTTTGGTCGATGATGTTATGCCGGTTTCTAACGCAATCCGTAACCGGGAAATTTATCTTGATGGTAATACGCCGGGAATTAACGGTGTGTTGTGGGATATGAACCGGGTAGATATTACCAGCCAGCAGGGAACATGGGAGCGTTGGATCGTGAATGCCTCCTCTCCACAGCCGTTTCATATTGGCGGTGTACAGTTTAAAGTGATTAATCGCAATGGTGAGACGCCTCAGCCACAGGATTATGGTTGGAAAGATACTGTCTGGGTTGATGGGCGCGTGGAATTACTGGTTTATATGAACCAACCATCTTATAAACACTTCCCATTCCTGTATTACAGCCAGATCTTGGAAATGGCCGATCGCGGCTCTGTGGGGCAGTTAGTGACCATACCTGCCAATTAGTGAATCAAAATTTGGTGCGCGGTATTAATACCGCGCACGTTTTGGTTCTTCTGGTCTATTATCGTTATGTGAATTCGGCATTAATCATTGGAGTCAATGTAATCAAGAAGATGACTGAACTCACTGAAATCAACGAATGTCTCAGGGGATGGCCCCAGACGTTTGCCGATATCCAGTGTCATCATAGCGGTCAGATCTTCTTTGTCCAATTTGAAGTCGAACACCTCAAAATTCTCTCTGAGTCTTGATAACGTGGTTGATTTTGGGATCACAATCATACCGTTATCAATGTGCCAGCGGATAACTATCTGAGCCGGTGTCTTACTGTACTTTTGTGCAAGATGTTGAACCAATGGATTATCAAATACGCCTTCACCACCTTGTGCCAGCGGACTCCAAGATTCGGTAACAATATTGTGAGTGGCGTTCCAGGCATGGAGCTGGCGTTGTTGCAGTAGTGGGTGTAATTCGACCTGATTAATCACAGGGTGGACGCCGGTTTCATTGATCAGCCGTTGGAGGTGCTCGGTATGGAAGTTAGAAACCCCGATACTGCGGATAAGCCCCTCTTTCTGTAATTCAATAAATTGCTGCCAGGCTTCTACATATTGATCCTGCGGTGGTGCAGGCCAGTGCATCAGATAAAGATCAATATAATCCAGTTGCAACTTTTCCAGACTTTCTGTCAAAGCGGCGCGAACATCTTGATGCTTGTTATTCCACAACTTAGTTGTAACAAAGATATCTTCACGAGGGATATCTGTTTCTTGCAACGCTTTACCTACTCCTTTCTCATTATTGTAAATAGCTGCGGTGTCAATTGCCCGATAACCGATATCCAGAGCAGCATGGATTGTGGTAACTACCTGTTGATTATCTGCGGCCCATGACCCAAGCCCCAATTGTGGCATATGGTTTCCATCAGCGAGTCTGATGATTGGTTGATTGTCCATGACTGCCTCCTAAAGATAGATTTAAAATAATTAGCTAAAATTAATAACGTAGCCTCATAACAGGGTGGTTGATATTAAGTTGATGTTAAAGGTAATTGAAGAAAGTAATACGACAGGCGTGATCTAAGCCATGCATTTTAACTAAGATATGGCTCAATACATGAATTGACCGGTTTTATGGAGCAGCGGCACCAGGAATATCACCCATTGACTGGGCCGCGGTTCACATAATATTGACGCATTAAGTTAAGAATAAAAATCCTGTTGCGGCTTGTAAACCATAATGACTTTTATTTACGTTTTACCGCAGTGATTTTTCTGTGGCGCCAGTACATCAGCAGAGAGGCGATTAAACCACTTAACAACAGCACGATGGGTAAAATGATCAAAATGTTTATCACCAGATCTTGGTGGTTTTTAATGAACGGGATCTGATTGAGGAGATAGCCAAACCCGACCATGGCGCTTACCCACAGTAAGCCACTCAGCCAGTTAAAAATTTGAAAACGCTTATTGTTGAGCCCGGATATACCTGCCAGTGTTGGTAACAGAGTACGGACAAAAGCCAGAAAACGGCCAATCAGCAAAGCGGCCAGACCGTGTTTGAAAAACAGCATATTGGCCCGTTGGCGGTACTGAATGGGAAGTTGCGCCAGCCAACCTTTAACCCGTTGAGTATCACCAAGCCATCTTCCTTGAAGGTAGCCGAGCCAGCAACCGATACTTGCCGCGGTTGTTAATATGAAAACGGTTGGGATAAAACTCATTACCCCTTTGGCAATCAACGCACCGGCGAGGATTAAGAGCGTATCACCGGGCAGAAAAGCGGCGGGTAATAAACCATTTTCCAGAACCAGTGTTGCAAACAGAATGCCATAAATAATCCAGAGAACATCGGGGTTGGCAAGTTTGGAAAAATCATGCTGCCATAATGCCTGCATGATCTCGTTTAGTACTTCCATTGCTGATCCTGTGACTGTTATAAGTAAATTTATTTCATTTGCATATATAAAGTCAGTTTACCGTAAAATCTTAACCATGGCTTGCTTGATCCTTGATTAATGGCTTTATTGGTTTACCACGACAGCTTTGACAAGAAACCAGAACAACATGAAAATTTATCTGCACATAAATATAATTAACTTATCTACATATTGAATTCGTTCTCGGATGTTAAGCTACGGTTTAATACATCTTGTACTTGTTGTAGCAGGTCAGTAATTTCAGTCGTTAAAAATATAAAAAACTTTTCTTTGTGCAGCGTACGTTCTTGCACATCATGAGGGATAAAACGCATCATTTCATTACGAAAGGCATCACCTTTAATGATTTCAGGTAAATATGAGTTCCTGTTTATTGACTAAATGGATATTGCGACCAACTCGCTTTAAGTCACGTAGTGCACATTCAGGTTTGGCGAGTCTTAAAGGGCGGCCTGTTTGCGTGATACTGGCTAAAATATCTTCCTGTTGGCGTTTAGTATGGATGAATTCAATAGTGCCAAGTGGAGTGTAATAAACACCTTTCCTGCCTGTTGTCATCACGGTGAGTCTGTCGATAGGGATCTGTGAAATGATCCCATATTCACTTAATGCGGATTCAAGGCTAACGTAGTTGTACTCACCGCGTCGTAGTGCTTTGGCGATATGTTCAATGGTGTAACTATCGCGGCTGTGAGCAAAGTTAAATAGATAAACTCCGCGTACAGGCCGCAAGAGCACCGATTCTTTAACCAGGCGATTTAAGCCTGCCTGAAGTGTTTTAGTGCCATCTTCAGGAAAGATTTTTCTGAGATCGGCAAGGGTGAAGATATATCGTCCTTTTTTGTCCCAGTCAGTTAATCGATTGAGTGCAGTGGATCTATCCATTAGTAGACAGTAGCTCTATGTATTCGTGGTGTTAATGTCCACTTGATGCGCTTGCTCAAAAATACTAAACTTAAATGCAACATGAAAACAATAAGATTAATCAGCAAAAATTCGACTAAATCCCTCAGCTAAGTCATCAATCAAATCCTGAACATTTTCCAGCCCGACATGCAAGCGGAACAGGGTGCCTGTTTTTTGTGGGGCATCGTACTGGCGCATTGTTTTTATCTCTTCTGGTTGATAACCCAGGATCAGCGATTCGAAACCACCCCATGAAAATGCCATTTTAAAATGGTGAAAATTATCCAGATAATTTGAGAATTGCTGGTGTGTTAACCTTTCTTTCAATTGAAAAGAGAACAGGCCATTACTGCCGCTAAAATCGCGGATGAAATTGTCGTGGCCGGGGCAGGAGGGTAGGGCTGGATGATAGACTGCTGCAACCTCGGATCTCTGTTGCAGCCACTGCGCTATCTCGATACTGCTTTTTTCATGCTGTTTCAGGCGAATTGCCAAAGTCCGCAAGCCGCGACTTGCCATATATACCGTATCGGCATCCGCCATTTGCCCCATCAAGTAGGAGCTTTCCCGCAGTTGCACCCAACAGCGTTCGTTTGCGACGGCAATACCTAACATTGCATCTGAGTGACCAACAATGTATTTGGTGCCGGATTGAATAGAAATATCGATGCCGAACGCCAGTGCCTTAAACAGCACACCTGCGGCCCAGGTATTATCGATCATGATGACAATATCTGGATTGACTTGCCGTACCGTACGGACAATCGCCGGAATATCCTGTACTTCCATGGTGATTGAGCCTGGGGATTCAAGAAACACCACTTTGGTATTGGGCTTAATCAGTTCAGCAATCTTCTCGCCAATCATCGGATCGAAATAATCGGTAGTTATATTCATCCGTGACAATATCTTGTCACAAAA
The DNA here is from genome assembly GCF_040256935.1 of Photorhabdus viridis. Taxonomy (NCBI): domain Bacteria; kingdom Pseudomonadati; phylum Pseudomonadota; class Gammaproteobacteria; order Enterobacterales; family Morganellaceae; genus Photorhabdus; species Photorhabdus viridis. Next base: position 3,179 of record NZ_JBEJZY010000016.1, on the reverse strand, counting down.
GCCTTGTGTCGGGTCGTAAGCTGAACCAGTTAACAGAATATGATCGCCGGCGGCGGCAAAAGAGAGGATGGCGTTGCTGATCGCGGCGGCGCCAGAAGGATAAAGCGTACAGCCTGCGCCCCCTTCCAGTTCAGCCATGGCTTCCTGAAAAGAGAAATGGGTTTGTGTGCCACGTCGGCCATAAAACAGTTCGCCATTGGCGCAGTTGTGTGTTGCCTGCCTTTTGGATGCGACCGAATCGAAAATTACAGATGATGTTCGTTGAATGATCGGATTGACTGCGCCTTGAGTAAATTTACGGCTTCTGCCCGCATTGACCAGTGAAGTTTCCAGTTTTTTTTCTGTCATGATCCATTGCCACCTTAATTTCAAAATTTGAAATGGTGTAAAAAAATAGAGTGAACACGTTAAAATATTTAGGCCTTTTTGTACAAAAGGATTAGGCCAACTTGACGAAAATTCATCTGATTACCGGAGTGTGAGGTTTCTTTGACTTTATTTTGTGAAGGGGTAACACTTTTTTATTAAACAATAATGATAATTACTATCAAATCGCTTAATGTTTGATATCATCAGCCTTCATTTTCATTCAATTTGTTGAAGATGAGTTAAGACTCAGCGTAAATAAGGTTAGTGAGATGACGAAAGGTAATTCACTGCTAAATAACAAGGTTTATAAGAAAGGGAGTAAAGGCCAACTGATGCGTAATTTGACTGCTTCAATTATCTTAGCGTTCGGGCTGACAGGTTCAGCGTTGGCTGATACAACACCAGCATCTGCAACAGACAACAATACCACAACAAAAACCGCACAGATTGCAGCATCTGCTCCGGCGGCTACCTCAACAACTTCGGGTACAACCACACCGTCGGCAAATCAGGTTGCGCCGCAAACTGCACCCGCTACAGATTCTACTCAAGTGACTCCGGTTGCCACTGATATCGCTGTGCCTAACGTTTCAGCCGATGAAACCAATCTTTCCAGTGGTTTTGCTACTGATTTGTCTATCTGGGGCATGTATAAGAACGCTGACATTGTTGTTAAGACCGTAATGGTTGGTCTGGTGATTGCCTCTGTTATTACTTGGGCTCTGTTCTTCTCAAAAGGAGCTGAACTGCTGGCTGCCGGTCGTCGTTTACGTAAAGAGCAATTGGCTCTGGCGGAAGTTAAGAGTCTTGATCAGGCAGCGGAAATTGCAGAAGGTTTCAGTAAACTCAGTATCAGCCGTTTACTGCTGAGTGAAGCACAGGCAGAACGCCAGTTATCTTCTGAGAGTACTGATCTGAACAGCACAAAAGAACGTGTCTCTTTTCGTCTGGAACGCTCAGTTGCGGCTCTCAGCCGTCATATGGGGCGTGGTAACGGCTATTTGGCGACTATTGGCGCGATTTCTCCTTTCGTGGGTCTGTTTGGTACGGTGTGGGGGATCATGAACAGCTTTATTGGTATCGCACACTCACAGACAACTAACCTCGCGGTAGTGGCGCCGGGTATCGCGGAAGCGTTGTTAGCGACAGCGCTTGGCCTGGTAGCGGCGATTCCGGCTGTTGTGATTTATAACATCTTCGCCCGTATGATCGCGTCTTACCGTGGTCAGGTTGGTGATATGGCGGCACAGGCATTGTTACTGCTTGGTCGTGATCTGGATTTGGCAAATAGCAAGACAAGGTGATTTATGGCAATGCGTCTTAATGAGGATTTGGACGATAGCGGCGAATTGCACGAAATCAACGTCACACCATTTATTGACGTGATGTTGGTGCTGCTGATTATCTTCATGGTAGCGGCACCACTGGCAACCGTTGATATTAAAGTGGATTTACCCGCGTCGTCGGCGAAACCGCAACCCCGTCCTGAAAAACCGGTATTCCTGACAGTTAAGGCTGATCGTCAGCTTTACGTCGGAGATCAACAGGTAGATCATGATACTCTGGCGGCGGTATTGGATCAGACAACTCAATCCAATAAAGAGACAACAATTTTCTTTCAGGCTGATAAAACCGTGGATTATGAAACACTGATGAGTGTGATGGATGCTCTGCGTAAATCGGGCTATTTGAAAGTGGGATTGGTGGGAATGGAAGCGGTTTCATCGGGTCACTGATTCTTCCAATAAATAACCGCGCTGGAAAGCGCGGTTGAGATTAAAGGATAATTGGTTCGCGTAATGAGAGCCTAATTTGATCAGGGTAGGGAATAATCACGCTATTTTGGATCGATATGAAAACATTGAAATGACGTTCACAGAATCGGTCTGATCTTTAAGCTCATAAAGTGAACTATCGTTAGCCAGTTCAAGCAGCATTGGCACTGTAATTTTCAAACGCTTGGCTAGTGCTTCAATATTGATACAAACATCATTAATAAGCACTTTTATTGCTCGATGAAATAATTCAGGTTTCTCATGGGGAATAAGATAATCCTCTTTTTCCTCGATAGCTTCGCCCTTGCGTTTAAGCCCCAAAAAAGCTGTTTTGTATTGAGTATCCGTTAAAAGAGAAAGCTGATGTGCCCGATAAATAATCGCGGCTTTACTCACCTTCCAGGTTAATTTGAACTCACTTAGACCTCGCCAGTTGATTCTTCCGCCTATCGGGGCCGGGAAATATTTAGCCATTGCACTTCGTGGTAAAAGTAGGGCAGAGGCAAATTGGTTGGCTTGAGATTCGGTTATCCTATCACCAGTAGATATTCCGCTGTGTAGCACAAGATGTCCAATCTCATGTGCAATATCAAACCGTTGTCGGCATGGTGATTTCTTTGCTGTATTTCTGACAATGAAAGGTCGATCTAATGGAACGGATAACGCGTCAACATCATCAGATACTGAATCAAACGAGGTAACAAATGCGCCTAGCTTTTCAGCCAGACGTGTCACGTTTTCAATTGGCCCAAATCCCAATCCCCAATCAATCCGACATTTTTCTGCCGCTCGTTCAGTTTCTTCCGGGGAATTTGCTTTTAATTCAGGAAATAACACGGGGGGTAAATTTAGGTTTTCTTCGAAAACGACGATTAATCGTCTGTATAAATCAGCCTTTGCAAGTGCTGCTAATTTTGTTGCTATTGTGACTGCTCCCCGCCCTGTCGGGCGAGGCTTCCCACTTCCTAGGCCGCAACCGTCTGTGTGACGGATTTACACTGGCCTCCATGGGCAGAAACGACGAGTCCCGCCGCT